>DATKKO010000297.1:0-9509 GCA_035542955.1 Terriglobales bacterium | reverse complement strand
CGGCGCGCCCGATCCCTTCCGTCCCGGCGCGCAGGGCCTCGTGACCCGGCCCCCGGCCTTCACGGCCGCCTCCGATCCCTGGCGCGAGCTGCCGCCCACGCCGGGCGCGCGACTCGATGGGGCGCACGCCGCCCTGGCCTCGCTGCGCGAGGAGGAGCGCCGGCTCTCGCGCCTGGGTCTGACGGGGGCGCTGCGCCGCTGCCGCGAGCAGCTTCGCTACTGGGAGTTCCTGGCCGCCCTCTTCGCGCTGCAGGGGGCGCCGGTCCCGCACCTCCGAGCCTCCCGGCGGAGCCGCGGATGACCGCCGAGACGCCGCGCGGATCGCGGGCGTCCCGGATCCGGTCGTCGCGCCGCGAAGCCGAAGCCCCCGCTCCGCTGCGGGCCGTTCCGGGCCGGGCTCCGAGCGACCGGTTGGTGGATCATCCCGTGCGCTGGGACCGGCCCCGGACGCGCATGCTGGTCGTCGCGAGCGGCAAGGGCGGCGTCGGCAAGAGCAACTTGTGCGCGAATCTCGCGGTCGCGCTCGGCCAGAGCGGCGCGCGCGTGCTGCTGCTGGACGCGGACTTCTCGCAGGCCAACCTCGACCTGCTGCTCGGCGTGCATCCGCGCTTCGACCTCGAGCACGTGCTGGCGGGCGAGCGCACGCTCGAGGAGATCGTGGTCCCCGGCCCCGCGGGCGTGCGGCTCATTCCCGCCGCGTCGGACGTGCCCGAGCTCGCGGAGCTGGACGACTACCGCCGGGAGTGCCTGCTGCGCGGACTGGGCACGCTCGAGGACGCGTGCGACCTCGTCATCGTCGATACCGCCTCGGGTGTCACGCGCGACGTGCTCGCGCTCTGCCTCGCCGCAGACGACGTGCTCGTGATGACCACGCCCGAGATGCCCGCGTTCGCGGACGCGTACGGACTGATCAAGCTCCTCGGCGCGCAGGGCATCCGCCGCGCGCCCCACCTGCTCGTCAGCCAGGCCGCGAATCCCGAGGAGGCCGTCGAGACGGCCGACCGCATCCGGCTCGTGGCACGCCGCTTCCTCCATCTCGAGCTGGACTCGTGGGGCGTGATTCCCGACGACCCCGCGATCCCGCTCGCCGTGCGCCGGCAGGAGCCGGTGCTCACCGCCTTCCCGCAGTCGCCGGCGGCCGCCGCGTATCGCGCGCTCGCCGGGCGGCTGTGGCTTCCCCGCACGCCCGACCCGGCGGACGAGGAATCGGATCCCGAGCGCCTGGTCTCGGGCGCGCACCGTCACAAGCTCGGAGCCTGAGAGGGACCCCGCCCGTGTCACGCCCCGCCGCCCGCATGCCGAATCCCCGGAATCGCTCCGCCGCGCGCGCGGTCCCGACCTCCCGCGCCGCCTCCGCCCGCGGGGTCGCTGCGCGTCCCGCCGCGCGCGGCCGGCCCGGCGCGACCGCGGCCGCGCGCCGCGCGCCGCTCCGGCTCGTGCCCTCCCCGCCGATCGCGTACACCAAGGAGGGCCTGCTGCGACGCTTCGCCCCGCTCGTGCGCCATGTCGTCGAGCGCGTCGCCGCGACGCTGCCCAGGAATGTCGATCACGAGGACCTCTATTCGGCCGGCGTGCTGGGTCTGCTCGATGCGCACGCCAAGTTCGACGCCCGCAAGGGCGTGAAGTTCGAGACCTATGCCGTGTGGCGCATCAAGGGCGCCGTGCTCGACCAGCTCCGCGCGCTCGACTGGGTCTCGCGCTCGATGCGCCGCAAGGCGCGCGCGCTGGACGGCGTCACCCGGCGCCTCGACCAGAAGCTCGGCCGCGCCGCCTCCGAGGACGAGCTGGCCCGCGAGCTGAAGATGAACCGGAACGAGTTCTACCGCCTGCTCGACCACGTGCGCGGCGCGGTCCTGGTCTCGCTCGACGAGGCTCGCTCGAGCGAGGACCAGGAGACGACCACGCTCGGCGACCACCTGCCGGACCCGCGCGCGCTCGACCTCGACGCGCGCCTCGAGCAGGAGCAGACGCGGCTCGTGCTGCTGCGCACCCTCGACATGCTGCCCGAGCAGGAGCGTCTGGTGGTGGCGCTCTACTACTACGAGCGCCTGACCCTCAAGGAGATCGGGCGCACGCTCGGCATCTCCGAGTCGAGAGTCTCCCAGGTGCACACGCGCGCCATGGCCCGGCTCCGGCTGCGGCTCCATCGCGCGCTCGCCGTGGAGGAGGTGGCCGCGTGAGTTCCGAAGGCGAGAGCCCCCGCGCGGGGCATCCCGTCCCCGCCGCCGAAGTGCCGCCCCCGCCGGGGACCGCGCTGCGCGATCGCGTGCTCGCGGTCGCGCGGCGCATCGAGGAGGCGGGATGCCCCGGTGAAGCGCGCGAGCTGCGCGAAGCGCTCGAGGCGTGGGGCCACGAGCAGTTCGGCTGGACGGGGGAGGTGGCGCGGCAGCTCGGCGTGCACCACGAGATCAACAATGCGTTGGTCGGCGTGCGCGGCAACGTGCAGCTCCTGCTCATGGGGCCGGCTGCCGACGCGCCGGGCGCCCGCGACCGGCTGCAGGTGGTGCTGCGCGAATCCGATCGGATCCGGGACGCCGCCGTCCGGCTCCATGCGCTGAAGGCGGCTCTCACCACGATCGTTCATGAAAGCGGACACGCGCTCCCGAGCCGCGCGGCCTGACGCGCCCGCCCGCGCCGGCGCGGCCCGGTCTGCGCGCTCCGCGCGGAGCGGCGCGCCCGCGCCCCCGGCGGCGCCGCGGCGCCGCGCCGCGGATCCCGCGGACTCGAGGATGGAACGGCGTCGCGCGTCGCGCTCGCTGTGGCAGGCCTGCGAGGCGCTGCTCTCGGCCGCGGTGGACCCGCACGCGCTCCAGCAGGCCCTGGCCGACCTGCGCGCCGCGTTCGATTGCGACGGGGTGGTGCTGCGGGCGCGGGGACCGTCGGGTGCGCTCGAGCCCTGGCAGGCCTGCGGGGAGTGGGGGCTGCGTGCGGGTGATCTGCGCGATTGCCTGACCGTGCCCTTGCTGCGCGGCTCCGAGCGCGTGGGGACACTGGACCTGCTCGCGCGCGCCGGGCAGCGCTGGCAGCCGGGCCAGCTCGGCCTCGTGCGCGCGGCCTCCGGCGCGCTCGGCGCCGCGCTCGGCGCCGGCTTCGAGCTGGAACGGCTGCGGCGGCAGCCCGGCCGCGACGCCGCGACCGGATTGCCCGACGAGGACGCGTTCCGGGGCCGGCTCACGGAGGAGCTGGCGCGCGTGCGAATGCACGGGGCGCCGCTGGCGCTGGCCCTGATCGAGCTGGGGCGCTTCGGCGCGCTCGAGAGGCGCTACGGGGCGGGCGTCGCGCGCGCGGTGCTCGCGGAAGCCGGGCTCGTGCTGCGGATGGCGTTGCGCGAGGCCGACACGCTGGCCCGCTGGAAGGGCCCGTGCTTCGCCGTGCTGCTGCCCGAGACCGAGCCGGCCAGCGCGCTCCGCGTGACCGAGCGCCTGCGCCGCGTGCTCGAGGACCACCGCTTCGCGCGGGTCGGCCATCTCGTGGTGAGCGCCGGCATCGCGACCTGCCCGCGGGACGGGCTCGATCCCGCCGAGGTCCTGGAGCGCGTCGAGCGCGCTCTCGCGCTGGCCGTCAAGGCCGGGCGGGGCCGCGTGATCGCGACGGAGCCGGCGCATGTCCATTGAGAACGAGGCGGGCGGGTCGCGTCCGTCGGGATCGTCGGCCGCCGAGGAGGCGCCGGCTCGCCTGCTCGTGGTCGACGACGAGCCCACGGTCACCGATCTGCTCCAGGAGTTCCTCTCCTCCCTCGGGTACGAGGTCGAGGTGGCCGCGAACGGCGAGGCCGCGGCGCAGCGCATCCCGGTCCTGCGGCCCGAGGTCGTGCTCTCGGACCTGAACATGACGGGGCTCACCGGCCTCGACGTCATGCGCCTGGCGCGCGCGACGGACGAGGAGACGGTGGTCATCCTGATCACGGGCGAGACCACGACCTCCGTGGCGCTCGACGCCATCCGGCAGGGCGCGTACGACTACATCATCAAGCCCTTCGAGCTGGACGACGTGCAGCGCAGCGTGGAGCGCGCGCTCGCGACCCGGCGCCTGCGGGAGATCAACCGTCGGCTCGTCGCCGAGCTGCGCGAGAAGAACGAGATCCTCAGCCACCACGAGCAGGAGCTGACCGGCAAGGTCGCCCAGGCGACCTGGCAGATGCGGACCCTGTTCGAGGTCGGCAAGGAGGTCAGCACGGACCTGGAGCTCGCGCCGCGCCTCGAGATCGTGGCCGCGAAGGCCGCCGAGCTCTCGGGCGCGCGGGCCACGGCCATCTACCTGCGCCTTCCCGACACGCAGGAGTGCCGCGTGGCGGCGGTCCACAATATGGAATCACCGCACGCGGGCCCCGAGCGCACCCATCTGTTCGCGGCCGAGCGGGCCATCGGCTTCCAGGGCTTCGAGCATCGGACGGTCCGCGCACAGGCCGCGCCCGGGCAGGCGATCGAGCTGCCGCTGCTCGAGGGCGCGCGCTTCGAGTCGCTGCTCGCGCTGCCGCTCAAGCCCGAGAAGGAGGTCATCGGGCTGCTCGTCATGGTCGACAAGCCGAACGGGTTCACCGCGGACGACGAGCAGTTCATGGAGCTGTACGCGTCCCAGGTCTCGATCGCCGTGCAAAACTCGCAGCTCTACGAGCACACGCGGAGCCTCGACCGCCTCAAGTCCGAGTTCGTCGCCGTGGTGTCGCACGAGATCCGCACTCCACTCACCTCCGTCAAGGGCGCGATCGAGCTGCTCACGGACGAGCGCTACTTCGAGAACAACGAGCAGCAGAACAAGCTGCTGAGCATCGCGCACGCGAACGCCGAGCGCCTGCTCGTGCTCATCAACGACATCCTGGACTTCTCGAAGCTGGAATCGGCCTCCCTGCCGATGTGCATGGAGGTCGAGACCCTCGAGCCCGTGGTCCGCCAGGCGATCCAGAACCTGCGCACCCTGATCGCCGAGCGGCGCATCGTGCTCGACTGCACGTTCGCCCCCGATCTCCCGGACCTGCTGATCGACGCGAATCGCATCGCCCAGGTGCTGACGAACCTGCTCTCGAACGCGATCAAGTTCTCGCCGCCGGAGGGCCGCATCGAGGTCCGCGCCGAGACCCAGGGCGCGATGGTGCGGGTCAGCGTGCGCGACTACGGCGAGGGCATCGCGGCCGAGGACGTCCCCAAGCTCTTCCGGAAGTTCTCCCAGCTCGACAGCGGGTCCACCCGCCCGGTGGGCGGCACCGGGCTGGGGCTCGTCATCTGCAAGGGCATCGTCGAGCAGCACGGCGGCAGCATCGGCGTGGAGAGCGTGGTGGGCGAGGGCAGCACGTTCTACTTCCTCCTGCCGTACGCCGTGCAGGGCACCGGGGCCGGCGTGAGCGCGCCGGAGACCCCGGGCGCGCCCGAGGCCGCGGCCTGAGCGGCCGCGGGTCCGGCCCGCGGCGGCATCCTTCGCGACCGCGCGCGGGCACGCGCGATCCTTGACCGTTCTCCACCCCGCGACTACCTTCGGCCCGTCGACCGATGAGGGCCGCCGCCCGGGGTGAGGATCGGATGAGGAGCGCCAGGGAAGACGCCAGTTCACAGGCGCAGGAAGGCGCGATGCCGGCGCGACGCTCGTCGCTGGCTCCTCCGCTCCTCGGCGCCCTGCTCGGCGCGGGCCTGGTGGGGCTCGCCGCCGAGCACGTCGCGCCCGACCACCTGCCGCGTTACGAAGCCGTGATCCCGTGGGCCGGCGCCGCGCCCGCGGCTCCGGAATGGCCCCGCCCCGCGGGGGCCGGGGAGACGGCTCGCACGTTCCTGCAGGACGGACGCTCCTTCCTCGTCGTGCGCTCGACCACCGCCGCCGCTGCCGCCGCGCTCGCCCGGGATCTGCGGCGGCGCCGGCTGAGCGGCGTCGACGCCTCGTTCGCGCGGCGCGCGCGGCTGCTCGCCGGCTGGCGTGCCGCGCTCGTCCCGGGTCCGCTGCCGCCGCTCTCGCCCGCCGCCGAATGCGCGGCCCTGCTTCGCGGTCGCCTGCTCCTGATCGCGCTCGCCGACACCGCGCGCGCGCCGGCCCCGCCGGCGTTCGCCGCGGCGGACAGCGCGCGCCGCTCGCTCGCGCGCGCCGAGTCGGAGGTCGAGCGCGGCGCGCAGGCGCAGGACCCGGCGGCGCTCTCGCGCGCTCTGACGGACTGCGCGACGGCCGAGGGCGCGTGGCTCGAGGCGCTGGCGGGGACGGATCCCGCAGCGCCCGGCCGGGCGTGGAGCGGGCACGAGCGCTCGCGCGCGCCGGAGCTCGAACGCCTGGCGGGCGCGCTGGAGTCGGGGCTCGGGCCGGCCGAGCGCGCGGCGGTTCCGGCCGCCGCGCAGGAGCGCGCGTTCCAGCTCGAGCGCCTGGCGCCCGAGCCAGCGGCCGTGCTCTTCGTGGCGGGCGGGCGCGCGGCCGCCCCGTCGGCGCGGCCGCTCGCGCGCACTTGGGTGATTCTCTGGGCCGCGGGCGCGCTCGCCGGGGGCGCGCTGGGGCTCGTCCTGGGTCGGGCGGTGCCCGCGCGGTCGCTTCCCGCGCGGGCCCGATCGCGGGCGCCGGCTCCCGCGCGCGGGCGCGAGTCCCTGCTCGCGCGCACGGATCGCTCCGCGCGCGAGGCGGAGCTGAGCTGGCTGCACGTGGTGAGCGGCGCGGATCCGCGCGCGATCGGCGAGGCCGCCGCGCGGCTCGGCGCCTCGTTCGTGGAGCGGGGCGAGCGCGTGCTGATCGTGGACGCGGGACGGAAGCTGCGGCTCCACGAACGGTTCGGCGGCGAGGCCCGCTGGGGGCTGCTCGATTGCCTCGCGGGCGAGGCGCCGCTGCTGGGCGCGGTCCAGTCGACCGGCCGCGAGGGGCTCTACCTGCTCGCGCGCGGCACGCCGGGTCTCGCCGAGCGCTGGGAGGAGATGAGCCGCGTGCTCGAGGACGCGCAATCGCGCTTCGGCCGCGTGATCCTCGCGATCGGACCCCGAGTGCCCCGCGAGGCGGCCCTGCCTCTCGGCGGGCGGGTGCTCGAGGCCTGGTGGGTGCGGCCGGGAGCGCGGCGCGGGGCCATCGCGTTGTCGGAACGCTTGGGGATCGCGTTCACGAGCATGGAGCCGGAGGATTCCCCGCGACCCGCCCTCGCGCTGGCGCCCGCGATCGCTGCCTCGAGCGACTCCGAAGCCGTCGCGGAGCCGGCCGCGCCCGTGGCGCTCGAATCGGCCGCGGAATCCGGCGAGGGAATCGAACCGCGTCGAAGCGCGACGGGGGATCCGGGATCGACCGTGATCGGCGCGGACGGCGAGGTGCGCGAGCGGCTGCGGTTCCTGTTGTGGATGCGGCGTCTGCAGGCCGAGCAGCGGAGCGCGGAGTCCGGGACCCGCGCCGGCGGATGAACGGTCCCGTCGACTGGGGAGCGGTATGCGCATTCTCGTGACCGGCGGCGCGGGCTTCATCGGCTCGCACGTCGTCGATCGCTTCGTCGAGCGCGGCCACGAGGTCGCGGTGCTCGACAATCTCAGCACGGGCTTCCGCGCCTTCGTGCACCCCGCGGCCCGCTTCTACGAGGCGGATCTCACCGACGCGGCGGCGGTCGAGCGCTGCGTGGCCGAGTTCGCGCCCGAGCTGGTGGATCATCACGCGGCGCAGATCGACGTTCGTCGCTCGGTCGAGGATCCGGTGTTCGACGCGAGCACGAACGTGCTCGGCGCGCTGCGGCTGCTCGAAGCCTGCACCCGGCACGGCGTGCGCAAGTTCGTGTACGCCTCGACCGGCGGAGCGCTCTACGGCGAGGGCCGCCAGCTCCCCGCGACCGAAGACCACCCGGTCCATCCCGAGTCCCCCTACGGGGTGAGCAAGCACACGCTCGAGCACTACCTCGATCTGTGGCGGCTGCTCCACGGCCTCGACTCCACGATCCTGCGCTACCCGAACGTGTACGGCCCGCGGCAGAACCCGCACGGCGAGGCGGGCGTGAACGCGATCTTCATCGGACTCATGCTGCGCGGGCAGCGCCCGCGCATCTTCGGCACGGGCGAGCAGGTGCGCGACTACCTCTATGTGATGGACGTGGTCGAGGCGAACGAGCGGGCGCTCGAGCGGGGGAGCGGGGCGATCGTGAACCTGGGCACCGGCATCGGCACCTCGGTCAACGACATCTTCCGCGAGCTCCGGTCCATCCTGGGATTCGCCGGCGAGCCGATCTACGAGCCGCCCCGGCCCGGCGAGGTGCAGCGCATCTATCTCGACGCGACGCGCGCGCGCGAGGTGCTGGGCTGGACCCCGCGCACCCGGTTCCGCGACGGGCTCGTGCAGACCGTGGAGTGGTCGCGCCGCACCGGCGGCGAGCCGGTCCGCTGACTCGGAGGAAACCCGCTCAGCGCACCGGACGCTGCAGCGAAGGTCCGCAGATCAGCGAGCCCGGCGACCACCGCGGATAGCGGGCGTCGAATCGCGTCCGCTGGCCCGGGCCGAGCAGGAAGTTCAGCGTGCCGTCGGCGTCGTCGATGACCACGTCGACGTGGCCCGAGAGGTACTCGAGGTAGCGTCCCTGCCTCCAGGCCCCCGCCGCTTCGTTGTTCACCAGCCCGTCCAGGTTCACGACCCGGAAGGGACCGATCTCCGGAGCGAAGTAGCCCGCCGCGCCCGCGTTGAACACGCCGACCGTGCGCACGCCCGGCGCGAAGCGCGCGATCTTCGTCAGGATGGGGCGCACGATCATCTCCTCGCCCCGCGGGCGCACGTGCGTCGCGGTGAAGTACTGGGCGTAGGTGGCCAGCGCGACGGCGACGCACGCCGCGGCGACCGCGGACCGCGCGGCGGACCCGAGGCGCCGCAGCACCGGATCGGCCGCGAGCCCGGCGAACAGCGTGACCACGGCGAAGGTCGGCACGGTCGCGTACCAGACGACGTAGCTGCGGAGGACGAACGTGTACACGGCCGCGTGCGCCAGCAGGTCGAGCGCGAGCGCCGCCGCGACGACGCGCGCCGCGCGCTCGCGCGCCCGGGCCAGCGCGAACGCCAGCGCCGGCAGCAGCGCCCCGATCACCAGCCACTCGGCCGTCGCCAGCACGAGGAACGCCGTCCGGTGCTTCATGCTCTCGCCGGCGGCGAAGTAGGCCGGCACCCAGACGAAGGCCCAGAAGAAGCGGAAGAGGTTGGCCGGATCGCCGGGCACGTGGCCGAAGACCTGCGGGTTCTGCAGCTTCACCGCTCCGCTTACCTGCCAGGGGGATCCGAACACGGCGAGGTTCCACAGGAACCAGGGCGAGGTCACGATCGCCGCGACCATGCCCGCCGCGACGAGGAACCCGATCGCCCGGGCCCAGCGGCCGCTGCGGAACGCGGCGACCAGCGTCAGCGCCGCGAGGACGAACCCGAGGAGGGGCCCATTGTCCGTGCGCGCGAGGAAGGCGAGTCCGGTGACGAGCCCGATGCGCGCTCCGCTCCCGGGGCCGGGCGGCTCGCCCGGCCGGGCCCCGGAGGATCCGCCCTCGCGCGCGCCGAAGGCGCCGGCCACGAGCGTGATCCAGATCGCGAACAGGCTCACCGGGAGCGCGCTC
>DATKKO010000296.1:0-6370 GCA_035542955.1 Terriglobales bacterium | reverse complement strand
GCGCGTGGGTGTGCGCGGCGCGGGCGGGAGCGCGCGTGCCGCGACGTGGTCTCGCATCCGCGCGCGGCGCGCGCGGGTACCCGGCGCGGGGCGTGCGGGGTCGGGCCGCCGCGCGCGGACGCCGGAGCGGAAGCTCGAGGGTGCGCGCGAGCGGACCGCCGCGCAGCACCTGGCGGCGCACGTCCTCGAGGCCCCGGCGCTGGGCCTCCCAGAGGAAGCGCCGTCCGGCCTCGCGCGCGGGCAGGAAGGCCCAGGCGTCGTGCTCGCGCGAGAGGCGGACCTGCGCGTCGGGCGCGATCTCGGCGGCGAAGAGCGACAGGGCCATGACCCGATCGAGCGCGGCGTCGTAGTAGACGGTCGGCGCCTCGAGCGCCCACCAGCGCACGGGCGCGAGGCCGGTCTCCTCGCGCACCTCGCGCAGCGCGGCGACGCGTGAGGTCTCGCCCCGGCGGCGCTTGCCGGTCACGGGCTGCCAGACCCCGGGCAGGAACGCGACGCGCCCGCGGCGCAGGCAGAGGAACTCGATCCGGCGGGGCGTCCGCGCGCCGCGCGCGCGGGTCCGGAAGAGATAGACCTCGACGAAGACGCTCCGCAGGCCGGTCATGCTCGCGCAGCATAGGCGGTGGGGAGTGCGGGGCCAAGCGGGCCGCCGGGCGCGAAGGGCGGAGGCGCCCGGGCGCTCGCCTGGAGCGGCCTGCGTCCTTGCCGCGGGATTCCCGGCGCGCGATCCCGGGGCCCCGCCCGGTTGACCGGGCTCGGAAGCTGCGGCTAAAGTGCGCCGTTCGATTCTGGTTCCTCAGGCGGACCCGCGAGTGCCGCGTACAAACGAGAGCCGTGTCGGGGTCGGTGCGATGGCGAGACCGCCCGAGAAGGATCCGTACACCGCGCTTCGCTCCGCAGGCCTGCTGCTGGCGATCCCCACGCTGCTGATCGTCGCGCCGCTCGCCGGTTTCTTCCTCGGGTGGTTTCTGGAGCGCTGGGTGCCGTTCCGACCCTGGCTCTCGATCGTGGGCCTCGTGCTCGGCTTCGTGGCCGCGGGTCGCGAGACCGCCAGTCTGTACCGGCGGGCGCTCGCGGAGGAAGACGCCGAGAGCAAGCGCAAGGAAGGAGGCAGGCGCTCCTGACGGGGCGCTCCGATCGTGGGTCTCGAGTTCCTCGCACGCGTTCGCCGCAGCACGCTCGGCCTCGCCGCTCTGGGCGCGCTGCTCGCGCTGACCTACGCCGGCTGGCGGGCGGGCCTCGGCTCGGCGGCGGGCGCGCTCTGGTCTCTCGCGAACCTGTGGCTGATCGAACGCCTCGTGGTCGCGATCACGGAGACGGACTCGAACGGCCGCGGCGTGCAGGGCAGCTCGGGCGCGGAGGCGGCCGAGCAGACCGCCTTGCCCTCGCGTGAGCGGACCGCCTGGCACTGGCGCCGTGCAACTTGGCCGCTGGCCGCGCTCGTTGCCCTGTTCGCCGCGGGCGCCTGGCTGCTCGCGCGGCTTCCCGCCCCGGCGCTCGTCGCCGGATTCCTCCTTCCGTTTGCGGTCATGCTGTTCAAGGCCGTCGCGCTGGTCGTGATGGCCGCCCCGTTCTGGGCGCGGATCACGCGCGCGCCCCTGCGGGCGCTGGCTCTCGTCGCCGCGATCGCCGCGCTGGCATGGGCGACGGCCGCGCTGTTGCCCGGGCTGGGCGCCGCGCAATCGCCGGGCGCCGCGCATGCACCTGCGGCGCGGGCGCCGGGCGGCTCGCCGGCGAGCGAGGCGGAGGCGGGCGGCGGCCCCGAGCGCTTCCCGAACCTGGTCACGGTGATCGCGGACGCGCTGCCCGGCTCGCCGTGGGCGCACGTTCTCCACCGCTTCGAGCCCGTGCTGTTCTCGATCCTCGTCGCCCTGATCCTCGCCCTCGTTGCCTTCTTCGCCACGCGCAAGCCGCAGCTCATCCCCGGCGGCCTGCAGAACGGCGTCGAGTGGGCGGTCGAAAGCCTGTACGACTTCGTCTGCGGCATCCTCGGCCCCAAGTACGGCCGCCGCTACGCGCCGTACCTCGGCACGCTCTTCATCTACATCCTCGCGATGAACCTGTTCGGGCTGATTCCGTTCATGGACTCGCCGACCTCGAGCCTCAACGTCACCGTGGGCCTGGCGATCCTCACCTTCCTCTACGTGCAGTGGACGGGCCTGCGCGAGCTGGGCGTGCTCGGCTACCTCGACCACATGGCGGGCAACCCGCGTTCCGTGCTGACGTGGGCCATGGTGCCCATCATGGTGCCCGTGCACATCATCGGCGAGCTGGCCAAGCCGGTCTCGCTCTCCTGCCGTCTCTTCGGCAACGTGTTCGGCGAGGACATGCTGCTCGTCGCCTTCACCACGCTCGGCGTGGCGAGCCTTTCGTTCCTGCGGCTGCCGTTCGGGCTGCCGCTCCAGATCCCGTTCCTGCTCCTGGCGCTGCTCACCAGCACGATCCAGGCGCTGGTCTTCACCGTGCTCAGCACGATCTACTTCCTCCTCATGCTCCCGCACGAAGAGCACGGGCACGAGGAGGCGGCCCAACCCGCGTAAGGAAACGGAGGACACGCGTATGGATTTCCGCTCCGCCCTCAGCTTCGCGCTCCCGCTCGGCATCGCCATCGCGGCCATCGGCTCCGGCATCGGTCTCGGCATGATCGGCCAGGGCGCCATGCAGGCGATCGGGCGCCAGCCGGAGGCCGCGGCGAAGGTGCAGCTCGCGATGATCATCATCGCCGCGCTCGCCGAGGCGCTCACGATCTACGCCTTCGTGACCATGTTCTGGCTCTCGGGGAATATCCATTGAGCGATCGCCGTCGCTCCCTTGCGGGACGGGGAGCCCGCGCGCGCGCGTGGCCGGCGCGACTCGTGCCGCTCGCGGGGGCCCTCGCGCTCGCGCCGCAGGCCGCCCGCGCCGCCGAGGCGGGAGGCGCGCCGCCGCTGCTCGACTGGCCGCTGATCGTCACCCAGGTGGTCGGCTTCCTGCTCCTGCTCTGGGGCCTGCGGGCCTTCGCCTGGGGGCCGCTCATCGGCCTGATCGAGGACCGCCGGCGGAAGATCGCCGAGGAGTTCGCGGAGGCGGAGCGGCGCCAGGCCGCGGCGGACGAGGCGAAGGCCCGCTGGGAGCAGGAGCTGAAGGGGATCGAGGCCCGCGCCCGGCAGCGGCTGGTCGAGGCGGTGGCCGAGGGGCAGAAGGTCGCGGCCGAGATCCGCGCCCAGGCCCACGCCAACGCGGCGGCGCGGCTCTCGCGCGCCGAGGAGGAGATCGTCCACGAGCGCGAGAAGGCCGAGGAGCTGCTCAAGGAGCGGGTGGCCACGCTCTCGATCCGGACGGCCGAGAAGATCCTGCGCGAGAGGATCGACGACGCGGCCCAGCGCCGGCTGGTCGAGCGGTTCATCGACGAGGTGAGCGCGCAGCCATGAAGAGCGGGATCGCCGCCGAGCGGTACGCGCGCGCCCTGTTCACGATCGTGGAGCGCCGCGGCGAGATCTTCGATGCGCTCGAGGACCTGCGGAAGCTGAAGGCCCTGTTCGCGCGCGACCCGCGCCTGCCGCGATTCCTGCGCACGCCCTTCGTGCCGCTCGAGCACAAGCGGAAGGTGATCCGGGGAACGCTGGGGAAGGAGCTGATCGCGCCGGTCGCGGACTTCCTCGACCTGGCGCTGCGCAAGAAGCGCGTCGAGCTGTTCGACGCCATCGCGGCTGCCTACGAGGTCCGGGTCCGCGCCTGGCAGGGCCTGCAGGACGCGGAGGTGGTGAGCGCGACGCCGCTCACCGAGGAGGAGGCGCGCCGTCTGCACGAGCAGCTCGAGCGGATCACGGGGCTCACGATCGAGCTGTCGCGCCGCGTGGATCCGGAGCTGCTGGGCGGGCTGTCCGTGCGGATCGGCGACCGGGTGATCGACCGCTCGGTGCGCGGCCTGCTCGCGTCGTTACGGGAACGGCTGTCCGAGGTGAGTCTCACGGGCGCGACGAGCTGAGCGCGCCCTCATCCTGTCCAGGGGTTCGCATCCATGTCCCTTCGACCCGAAGAAGTGAGCGCCGTGCTGGCGCAGGAGCTCGAACGTTACGAGGCCACCGTCGAGACGCGCACCGTGGGCACGGTGCTCTCGGTGGGCGACGGCATCGCGCGGCTGTGGGGGCTCGAGGACGTGATGGCCGGCGAGCTGCTCAAGTTCCCCGGCGACGTCCACGGGCTGGTGCTGAACCTCGAGGAGGACAACGTCGGCGCCGTGCTGCTCGGCTCGGACGAGTCCATCAAGGAGGGCGACCGCGTGGAGCGCACGGGGCGCATCGGCTCCGTGCCGGTGGGCCACGCGCTCGTCGGCCGGGTGGTGAACGCGCTCGGCCAGCCGGTCGACGGCAAGGGCCCGATCGTCACCGAGCACTTCCGCCACCTCGAGTGGAACGCGCCCAGCGTGATCGAGCGGCAGCCGGTGAAGGAGCCGCTCCAGACCGGCATCAAGGCCATCGACTCGATGATCCCGATCGGGCGCGGCCAGCGCGAGCTGATCATCGGCGACCGGCAGACCGGCAAGACCGCCATCATCCTCGACACGATCATCAACCAGAAGGGCCAGGACGTGGCCTGCATCTACGTCGCCATCGGGCAGAAGGAGTCCACGGTGGCGGCCATGGTGGCCACGCTCGAGAAGTACGGGGCGATGGAGTACACGACCGTGGTCACCGCCTCGGCTTCGGAGCCCGCCCCGCTCCAGTACCTCGCGCCGTACGCCGGCGCGGCGCTGGGCGAGGAGTCGCTCTACAACGGCCGGCACGCGCTCGTGGTCTACGACGACCTCTCGAAGCACGCGCAGGCGTACCGGCAGCTCGCGCTGCTGCTGCGGCGCCCGCCGGGGCGCGAGGCCTACCCGGGCGACGTGTTCTATCTCCACTCGCGGCTGCTCGAGCGCGCGGCCAAGCTCTCGGAGGAGAAGGGCGGCGGCTCGCTCACCGCGATGCCCTTCATCGAGACGCAGCTCGGCGACGTGGCCGCGTACATCCCCACGAACGTGATCTCGATCACGGACGGCCAGATCTACCTCGAGCCCGACCTCTTCTACGCCGGCGTGCGCCCCGCGATCAACGTCGGCATCTCGGTGTCCCGCGTCGGGGGCCACGCGCAGATCAAGGCCATGCGCCGCGTCGCCGGCCGCCTGCGGCTCGATCTCGCCGCGTACCGCTCGCTGCTGGCGTTCGCCCAGTTCGGCTCCGACCTCGACAAGGCGACCCGCGACCAGCTCACCCGCGGCGAGCGCATGGTGGAGCTGCTCAAGCAGGACCAATACCTGCCCATGCCGGTCGAGCAGCAGGTGATCTCGATCTTCACCGGCGTGAACGGCTATCTCGACGAGCTGCCGCTCGACGCGGTGCACCGCTTCGAGCAGGAGTTCCTCGCGTTCATCGACAGGGAGTACCCGGAGGTGCCCCACGACATCCGCAGCACGAAGGACCTCTCGGACCAGGACCAGGCCCGGCTGCACGAGGCCGTGAAGAGGTTCAAGGCACAGTTCAAGGCCGGAGCCTGAGCCATGGCGTCCCTCAAGGTCCTGCGGCGGCGCATCCGCTCCGCCTCCACCATCCAGCAGATCACGAAGGCCATGGAGATGGTCTCCGCCGCCAAGCTGCGGCGCGCCCAGGGGCGCGCGCTCGCCACGCGCCCCTACGCGCGCGCGCTCACCCGGATGCTGGGCCGGCTCGCGGCCGAGGCCCGCGAGCGCGAGCTGCCCGGGCTCGCGTTCCTCACGGCGCCTGCGGACGGGCGGCCGGCGGCGCTCGTCGTGATCACCGCGGATCGCGGGTTGTGCGGCGGGTTCAACGCCGCGCTCTTCCGCGCCGCGGAGGAGCGGCTCGCCGCGGCGGAAGGCCGGCTCGGGCTGGTGGTCGTCGGCCGCAAGGGGCGCGACTTCTTCCGCCGACGCCGTCTGCCCGTGCTCGCGGTGTTCACCGACGTGGGCACGGACGCGAACGTCGGTTTCGCGCGCCGCGTGACCACGGACGCGCTGGAGCGCTTCGCGCGGGGCGAGGTCGGACGGGTCGACCTGCTCTACACGCGGTTCGAGTCGATCGCCCGCCGACGGGTGACGTTCGAGCCCTTCCTGCCGATCGCCGCGGAGGACGCCGCCGCGGCGCCCGGCGTGGCGGGCGCGGGCCGCGCGGCCCGGGACGTGATCTTCGAGCCGGGGCTCGAGCCGCTGTTCGAGGCTCTGCTGCCCCGCTTCGCCGTGGCCCGCATGCTCGCCGCGCTCGCGGACTCGCGGGCGAGCGAGGAGGCGGCCCGCATGCTGGCGATGGAAGCCGCGAACAAGAACGCGGGCGAGCTGCTCGACATCCTCGTGCTGCAGAGGAACCGGCTGCGTCAGAACATGATCACGCGGGAGATC
>DATKKO010000295.1:0-5717 GCA_035542955.1 Terriglobales bacterium | reverse complement strand
CTCGTCCGCATCGAGGAAGCCGCCGGGAATGTCGAGCGCGCCACGCCGCGGCGCCTCGCCGCGGCGCAGCAGCAGCACGTCGTCCCCACGGAGCACGAGCATGCCCGCGCAGGGTCGGGGGTAGTCGAAGATGAGAAAGCGGCAGCGCGGGCAGCGGATCCGGCGCGGGCTCTCCCCGGTGGTGCGGCGCAGGGCCCGTCCGCAGCGCGGGCAAGGGAAGGCCGGGCCCGCCGCGCGCGGGGTTCTCCCGCGGGCGCCTCGCCCACGCGGGGCTCGCGCCACGCCGCCGCGCCGCGCTGTCGTCATCGCGGGCTCACGGTGATCACGGTGGGGAGCGCCACCGGAGGATCGGGCCGATTCCCCGCCTTCGGATCCGCGCTCCACGCGCCGAAGCTCGCGTACCGGAAGCGCCCCGCGCGCACGACCATCTCCGCCTCGAGACCGCCGTCCATCGCCATCGCCTGCCTCAGATCGAGCGGCAGCTCTTCGAGCATGCGCGCGAAGTCCCGGAGCGTGTAGCCGCCCTCGCTCGTGATCACGACCAGGCGGTCCCTGCGATCCTCGGCCACCGCGGTGCGCGCCGCGATCAGCTCGCTGCGCCGGACGCGGAGCAGCCCGTCGCGGTCGAAGAGCATGAAGGACTGCGCCACCTCTCTCCAGGCGAGCGAGTCGAGGTCAAGCGGCTCGCGCGCGAGATCGAGCACGCGCGCGGCAGGCCCCGCGGCCCGCGGCTCGGAGACGAGCGCCGCCTGGAAGGTCGGGTGCGACCGGCTCGAGATCACCTCGCCCCGGCTCACGAGCAGTCCCATGTACGAGTAGTCGGCGTAGTACTGGCCCGCGTTGAACACCGCGAGCGCGTGCGTGCGCTCGAGCCAGCGCAGGATGTCGAGCGGCCGGCCCTCGCTCTCGCGCGAGAAGGTGCGCACCTGGATGCGCGCGCGCGCCGGATCCAGCCGGAGTACGGCGAGCGCGGCCGAGCCGGAGCGGCACCAGGGCTCGCCCCGGAGGGTGGCGAACTCGATGCCGGGCTCGAGCGTGCGCCAGTGAGTCCCGGGGGAGCGCTGGGTCAGGAGGAAGGCGAAGACCGCGATCGCGGCGAGGGCGCTCACCCGCCCGATGGGGAAGCGGGAACGCAGCATCAGGTGAGTCTGACGCTCGTTCCCAGGGGAGTCAACGCGGCCGGGATCGCGCGCGCGGCACCGGGCGGCGCGGAGGCGGGGACGCCGCGAACGCGCTCAGGCGCTCGAGGCGAACTTGCGCAGCGCCTCGCGCACGAGCAGCAGGTCGCCCACGTTCTCGAGCGTGACGAGGCCCACGAGCTGCCCGTGATCGAGCACGGGGACGGACGAGCGCTCGCGGCCGCGCATGCGGGTGATCACGTTCTCCAGCGGCTCGCCGGCGTCGGCATACACGTCCTCGCAGCTCACCGCCTCGCCCACGGGCACGTCCAGGCCGTGGCGACCCACCGCCGAGATCAGCCCGCCGCGGGTCAGCACGCCGCAGAGCGTGTCGCCGTTCATCACCGGAAAGTCCTGCTGACTGCCGGTCATCAGGTACTCGACCGCCCGGCGCAGCGGATCACGCACGTCGAGCCGCCGGAAGTCCGTGAGCATCGCCGCCCGCACCGGCAGGCCATCGAGGGTGGTCCGCGAGCCCACGAGCGCGCGCTCCTCCCCCGCCGCAAGGAAGACGAAGAGCGCGATGAAGGCGAGCATCCAGTTGTGGAAGTAGAGCAGGCCCGCCGTGCCGAGGACCAGGGCCACGCTCTGCCCGACCGCGGAGGCGACCCGCGTCGCCTGCACGTACGGCAGGCGGAGCGCGAGCAGCGCGCGCAGCACGCGGCCGCCGTCCATCGGGAACGCGGGGATCAGGTTGAAGAGCACCATGATCACGTTCACGAGCAGCAGGGTCTCGAGCATCCCGCCCTGGACCAGCTCCTCGAGGCGCGTGGGGCGCGCCGTCGCTTTGAGGAGACCGTAGAGGAGGACGGCAATCACCACGTTCACGGCCGGACCGGCGATCGCGACCAGGATCTCCTGCCGGGGCTGGTCGGGCATGCGCTCGAGGCGGGCCACGCCGCCGATGGGCAGCAGCACGATGTCCTGGGTCACGATGCCGAAGCGGCGCGCCGTCAACGCGTGTCCCAGCTCGTGCAGCACGACGCAGGCGAAGACGAGCAGGAGCAGCGCCACGGCCTCGACCGCGCGCGGTACGTTCCCGGCGAGCAGGCCCTGGTTGATCGCGATCCAGCCGACGAAGAGCAGGAAGGTGACGTGCAGCTCGAGGCGGATGCCGAAGATCCGGCCCAGGCTCAGCGACCAGCGCATGGGTCGATGTCCCTCCTCCGGCTCGTCCGCGGATCCCGCGGGCGACGGTCGACGCGGCCCCGGCCCCGCGGACCGGGCCGCATGAGGCAGTCTGTCATGGGAGGCCTCAGGCCGCCAACGACGTCACGAGATGGTGCTGGAACCGGGTCTCAGGCGGCGCGCTCGTCCTCGCCCTCGTCCTCGCACCCCTCCTCCTCCTCCCGCAGGTCCTCCGTCGGGAGGTCCTCGCCATGATCGAAGAAGCAGGTGAGGGATTCGAGGTCGCGGCGAGCGTCCGGATAGCCCGGATGGATCCAGAGCGCGTGCCACAGCAGGCGCATCGCCATCTCGACACTGCCCACTTCGATGCAGGCCGAGCCCGCCAGATACCAGAGCAACGGGTCGTGCGGGGAGCACGACAGGCCTCGCAGCGCGTACGAGAGCGCTTCGCGCTCGTCGCCGGATTGGAGCGCGGTCACGGCCGCCTCGGCGAAAGCGCGCGCGGCCTCGGCGTTGGGCGGAACATCGAGACCGGGGATGAGCAGCTCGAGCTCGTTGATGACGAGCTTGAGCGTATGCGCCACGTACGGCTCGAGGCCGAGCGGCTTGCGCACGAGCACGCGGTCGGCCAGATGGGCCAGGGCGCGCGTGACGTCGCTCAGTGCGGGGCGCGGTGAATCGCTCACGAAGACTCCCAGGCTCCGTCTGTGACGGAACCGAAGGACCGGTGCCGCGCCCGGACCACCGCAGAGCGATGATGTCCCGGGCCCGCCTTCGCGGGCGTCGCGGTCGGGCGCAGCGTGCTCCCGGTCCTGCGTCCGTTATCGGCTCGGGAAGGGCGGACTTGATGGGAAAGCGGACGCGACAGGGCGCGTGCTTCTCGCGAAACGAGATACGGGGCTCACTTGCAGCGGCGCGGGGGCGCGCGGCGGATCAGTGCGCGAAGCGCGGGGCCGTCGCGCGCAGGAACTGCTCGAGCACGTTGCCCGCGACGAGCAGCCGGTAGTCGCGATCGGAGCGGATGTCGTCGATGGGCACGATGTCGCGGAGCAGCGCGCGGCGCGCCGCCGCCGCGACCGCGGCCGATGGCCGCGCGCCCAGCAGCACCCCCTCGACGTGGCGCGCGCGCAGCGTGACCGGGGCGACGCTGCCCAGCGCCACGCGCGCGATCGCCACGCGCCCGTCCCGCCCGATCCCGAGCAGCCCGCAGAGCACGACCTTCGAGATGCTCTGCGCCCGGCGCGTGCCGATCTTGCGGAAGAACGATTTCGCGCGCACGGGCGGCGGCAGGCTCACGGCGGCGATCAGCTCGTCCGGCTCGAGCGCGAGATCGCGATAGCCGCGGAAGAGCGACGTGACCGGGACGTCGCGCGGGCCCCGCACCGACCACGCGTGCACCACCGCTTCGAGCGCGAGCAGCACGGGCAGCGAGTCGCCCGCGGGCGAGGCGTTCGCGATGTTGCCGCCCAGCGTGGCGCGGTTCTGGATCTGCCAGGCACCGATCTCGCCCGCTGCGGCCGCGAGCGCCGGGTAACGCCGCCGCACCGCCGGATGCGCGCGGATCGCGCTGAACGTCGTGAGCGCGCCGATCGTGAGCCCGCCGCTCCGCTGGTGGATGCCCGCCAGCTCGCGCAGGCAGCCGAGGTCGAGGAAGCGCCGCCCCGGCTCGACGCCGGCGTTGAGCGAGACATAGACGTCCGTGCCGCCCGCGAGCGGCACCAGCCGCTCGCCGTTCCGCGCGCGATGGAGCAGCGTGAGCGCGTGCTCGAGATCGCGCGGGCGCACGACCGCGTAGGTGGAGAGCGGCGCTCTCATCGGGAGCCCCGGCGCGGCGCGGGGGTGCCGTACGCGCCCCGCGCGCGCGTGGCACCTTTCGTCCCGTTTGCCTGCAGCCGCGCGCGCGCCGCGCCGCGCACCGCGTCGACGATCTTCTGGTAGCCGGTGCAGCGGCAGAGATTCCCGGCCAGCGCGGTCCGCACTTCGTCCTCGCGCGGCACGCGGCCCGGCGTGCGCCGGAGCAGGGCGTGCGCCGTGACCAGGATGCCGGGCGTGCACAGTCCGCACTGCGTGCCGCCGCCCTCGACGAACGCGCGCTGCAGCACGGAGAGCGCCGGGCCGCGCGCCAGTCCTTCGACCGTGAGGATCCGCGCGCCCTCGACCTGCGCCGCGGGCACGAGGCACGAGCACACCGGTTCGCCGTCGAGCAGCACCGTGCACGCCCCGCACTCGCCCTCGCCGCAGCCTTCCTTCGTGCCGGTGAGCCCGCAGTCCTCGCGCAGCACGTCGAGCAGGCGCTTCATCGGCGGCACGCGCACGCGGCGCCTGCGCCCGTTCACCGTGAAGCTCAGCGCCACCACCGGCTTCATCGGTCCTCCGCCCCCGCGCGGGCGAGCGCGCGCAGCAGCCGCTCGGGCGTGATCGGGATCTCGTCGAGGCGCACGCCGGTGGCGTGGGCCACCGCCTCGACCACCGCCCCCGCGGGCACGTCCGCGGGTAACTCGCCCATGCCCTTCGCGCCGAACGGGCCGCCCGAGTACGGGCACTCCACGATCCGCACGTCGATGCGCGGCGCGTCGACCGCGGTGGGCACGATGTAGTTGGTGAGCTGCTGGTTCCAGACTCGTCCGTCCTTCCAGCGCACCTCCTCGAGCAGCGCGTAGCCCAGACCCTGCAGCGTGCCGCCTTCGATCTGGCCCGCGACGAGCACCGGGTGGATCGCCTTGCCCACGTCCTGCGCCGTGGTGGCGCGGAGCACGCGCACCTCGCCGGTGTCGAGGTCGACCTCGACCTCGACCGCGATCGCGGCGTAGGAGAAGCAGCCGTACGCGTCGCCCCGGTACGTCTCCTCGCTCCATTCGGCGCCCTCGCGCCGGCGAAAGCGCTGTTCGACGCGCAGCGGCCCGCGCTCGGCGAGGAAGCGCCGCGCCACGCGCTGGAAGTCCGCGGCGCCCCGGGTCGGCCGCTCGGCGAACAGCTCGAGCCGCTGGCGCATCGCGCGCGCGCAGGAGTCGAGCAGGCCGCCCACGATCATCGTGGTGCGCGAGGCCACCGTGGGCCCGCTGTTCGGCACGCGGTCCGTGTCCGGCGACTCGAAGAGCACGAGCGACGGAGGCACGCCGAGGCGCTCGGCCACGACCTGGCCGAGCACGGTGATCGCGCCCTGGCCGATCTCGGTGTTCGCGACCAGCACGCGCGGCCGGCCCTCGCTCGTCAGCTCGAGCGCGGCGAGCGAGCGGAGCATGTCCTCGCCGCCGCCCGTGAAACCGGCGCCGTGCCAGGCGGACGCGAGCCCGATCCCGCGGCGGACCCGGGCCCGACCCGGACCCAGCCCGCTTCGCGGGCCGGGTACCCCGCGGGTCGGGTACCCCCCGGGCGCGCGGGTGCCCCGGCGCCCGGCCGGGGCGATCCGTC
>DATKKO010000294.1:0-2377 GCA_035542955.1 Terriglobales bacterium | reverse complement strand
CGCCCAGGGCGCCGCCAGACGCGGGGACAGGCGCGTCGCGCGCGCCCATTCGTCGAGATCCCGCGCGACGTAGACCGCCGCGGCCAGGGCGTAGACACTCGTGAAGCGCTGGCCGACGTAGAGCATCGCACTGAAGACGAGGCACATCAGGGCGTCGACGCGGTCCAGACCCGCGCGGCGGATGCGGGCGAGTGCGAGGAGCGGCCAGAGTCCGAGCAGCAGCGGCAGACCGTTCCGCAGGTTGATCTGCCACACGATCGGCCTCATCTCGCCGATGTTCTGGTAGATCGCCTCGTGCCTCCACACCAGCCAGAACTCGAATGGCTGCCAGAGCGCCCGCCAGCCCGACGGGTTCACGAAGGAGATCGCCGCCGCCGCGAGCCCCGCCAGCCACAGCTCACGGACCATCGCGCTGCGCGCGATGGTGCCCGGCGGCGCCCCGGTGCGCCGCGGCGGCAGGTGCGCGGCGAGCAGGTGGATGCCGAGCACGACGAAGAAGAGGTAGTACGTGATGTGCGTGTTCGCCCAGATCCACGCGATCGGCACCAGCCACGCCGCCGGTACGTGCGATCCGTGGCGGCGCGACTCGAGCAGCCACACCTCGGCCATCAGCAGCACCGCGGCCAGCGTCTCGGGCCGCACCTGCGAGCGCGCGCGATAGACCATGGCGCAGAGCGCGATCACCACGAGCGGCGCGAGCCCGCGCGCGCCCATGCGGCGGGCCGCGGCCCAGGCGAAGCCGAAGGCGGCGAGCGTGGTGAGCCAGCGCCAGAGATAGAGGCCGAGCAGTCCGCCCAGCTTCCAGAAGGGCCAGATCAGCGCTTCGAAACCCCAGGCGTAGTCGACCTCCTTCGCGCCGTAGGTGGGCCAGGTCCACAGCTCGGTGGTGGGGAACTGGTGACGCTCCCAGATGAAGCGGCCCACGGTGAGGTGCTGCCACTGGTCGGGATCGGAGGCGTCATGGGTGACCGAGAGCGCCACGATCGCGGCGCATACGAGCACGGCGAACCAGAGCGCGGGATGCCGGAGCGGGAGCGGAGCGATGGTCCTCGCGGGAGCCCGGTGCGCGTCCGCTGGACGGCGCGGTCCCTTGATCATGCCGTCCATCCTAGCAGCATCACCGGCCCCGGTCTGACGAGCCGGACCCGTTCACGGCCGCTCCCGGCGGTCGAGCGCCGCGAGGGAGTCGCGCGCCTCCTCGTTCGCGGGATCCCGGCGCAGCTCCCGCTCGTAGCTGTCGCGCGCCCGCTGGAGATCGCCCTCGGCTGCGGCCACCTGTCCGCGATGGAAGTCGAGCCCACCCGGCCAGGGCACGATGCGCCATTCCTCCTCGAACCAGCGCAGCGCCTCGCGCGGGCGCCCCTGCGCCAGCGCGAGCAGACCGAGCTTCTCGCGCACGCCGCCCATGAGGGGCGCGATCCGCAACGCCTCCTCGAGGAAGCGCCGCGCCCGCTCCGGCCGGTTCTCGAGGTAGGCGAGATCCGAGAGATCGCTCATCGCCTGCGCGTGGGCGGGCGATCCCGCCGCTTCGCGCCACAGCTCCCGCTCGACCGCGCCCCGCAGCGCGGGATCACCGAGGCGCGCGCGGGCGAGGGCGACGAAGTCCCCGGGATCGGCCGGCAGCGCGTGGTACGCCGAATCGGCCGCGAGATCCGCGAACGGCCCCGAGGGCCGCACGTACACGCACGCGGCGTCGTCCGCGAACACGCGGGCCCAGGCGGTGTCGCGCTCGGCGAGCTGCAGCAGATGATCGCCGCGGACCGGCTCGCGGATCAGCACGAGCACGTCGAAGCGGCAGCGCTCGTTCAGCTCACGCCAGGCCGCGCGGCGCGAGAGAGCGCTCATGTAGAGATCGCGCAGCTCGCGCGATCCCTCCTGGTGGATGCCCATGAACGGGAGCTGGTCGCGCCGCGGCCAGAAGCGGAAGCACAGATAGCCGCCGAAGTCGTACTGGTTGAAGAAGCGGCCGTGCAGATCGTGGCGCTGGATGAAATCGCAGGCCGCCACCGGGAACTGGTCCCCGGGCACGCGCAGGCGGATCGCGTACTCGGGCCGCGACATGTCGGGCCAGGTGACCAGCACGCAGGCCGCGGCGGCGAGAGCGGCGCGCACCCAGGGAGCCGCGATCCGCCGCGGCAGGCGCACGCCGCGCGCCCACTCGTCGAGGTCACGCGCGACGTAGACCGCGGCCGCCAGCGCGTAGAGGCCCATGAAGCGCTGACCCGCGAGCAGCAGCGAGCTGAAGAGGGCGCAGGTCAGCGCCTCCACGCGATCGAATCCGGGACCCACGCGCTGCGCGCGCGGGTGCCCCCGGATGCGCGCGAGCGCGAGCAGCGGCCAGAGCGCGAGCAGCAGGGGCAGACCGTTCCGCACGTTC
>DATKKO010000293.1:0-2298 GCA_035542955.1 Terriglobales bacterium | reverse complement strand
GTGGAGCGCGGCCACACGGAGCGTGATGTCGCGGGCGCCGTTCCTGTCGGCAAGCCCCCGGAACTCCGCCTGCGACCGGGCGTACCAGAAGAACGCGCTGTCGGGGCGCGCGCCCGCCGCGTCAAGGTCGCCCAGCATCCGCGTCTCCTCCGCCACGCGCGCCCGGCGGTTGAGCGGGTCGTCCAGCGTAAGCGCGGCGAAAAGATGAGCGCGGGCGGCGCGGGAGTCCGCGTGCGCGAGCGCCCCCTTCGCCTCCGCGTGCTCGCTGTCCGCCCTGAGCTGCTCCGGCGTCGGCTGGTTGCCGCAGCCGGCGAGTGCGCACGCGAGTGCCGCGAGAAGGAGGAACGTGTGGATGCGTCCCATGAGGTCAGGAAGTTGAGAGCGTGCGCAGGATGCGCCCGGGGTGATCGGTGATGACAATGTCCACGCCGGCACGGGCCGCCGCCGCCGCATCCTCGGCCGTGTTCACGCCGTAGACCGCCACGCTCACGCCCGCAGCGTGCGCCTCGCGCAGGTGGCGACGCCGGAGCTGGCGGCGGCTGCAGATGAACACCGCGGCGCCGCTCCGGCGGGCGATCGCCCCGGCCGAGCGGAAGCGGTCGCGCACGGGAACGTACAGGACCCCCAGGCGGATCGCAGGATCGAGCCTGTGCAGCCGCCGGAGGAACCCGTGGTCAAACGAGGTCACGACCACCCCCTCGTGCCGCCGCGCCCGGCGCAGCGCCCGGGCAAGCGCGCGGGCGATGGCGCCCAGGCGGGCGCGGTCGCCGTCGGTTTTCACTTCGATATCGAGCCCCACGCTCCGCGGGACGGCACTGAGCACGTCGGCCAGCAGGGGAATCCGCTCGCCCCGGAAGCGCCGGCCGAACCAGAGGCCTGCGTCCGCCGCGCGCAGGTCGGCCGCGTCCAGCGCCCGCACACGTCCCTTCCCGTCCGACGTGCGTCCCAGCCGGCGGTCATGGTGCACCACCAGCTCGCCGTCGCGCGTCATCCGGACGTCGAATTCGATCATGTCGGCTCCCGCGTCCGCCGCCATGCGGAAGGCGGCCATGGTGTTCTCGGGCGCGGCGCCCGCGCTGCCGCGGTGGCCCACCACCAGCGGCCGGTGTGGCCTCCCGGCGCTCACGCAGGGCTGGAATCCTGCAGCATCAGCTTGATCTCCCGGTTCACCACGTCGATCGAGCCCGTGCCGTCCACGCTCAGGACGACGCCGCTCGCACGGTAGTAATGGATCACCGGCTCTGTCGTGTTGTGGTACACGCGCAGGCGCTCCCGCACGGTCGCCTCCCGGTCGTCGTCCCTCTGGATGAGCGGGGTGCCGCAGCGCGGGCACTTCGCCCCGGGGGCAAGTCCGTCGGCCTCCGTGTTGTAGATCGCCCCGTCCTTCGGGCAGACGAGCCGGCTGGAGAGCCGGTGGATGATCTCCTCGTCGTCGGCGCTGATGTCCACCACGCGGACGTCGCGGATGTTCAGCTCCTCGAATATGCGCGCCAGCGCCTTCGCCTGCGCGAGCGTGCGGGGAAACCCGTCGAGCAGGAACCCTCGCGCGGCGCGCGGGGAGGCGAGCACGTCACGGACGATGCCGATCATGACGTCGTCCGGCACCAGCTTTCCCTCGTCCATGATCGCCTTGGCACGCCGCCCCATTTCCGTCCCCTCCTTCGCCGCCGCGCGCAGCATATCGCCCGTGGAGATGTGCGGAATGCCCAGCTCCTCGGAGAGCATTTGCGCCTGCGTGCCTTTCCCCACGCCCGGAGGCCCAAAGAGTACAAGACGCATTGCCTGTGGTTCCTCTTCCTGTGTGTGGTGTCAATTGCGGCGGCCGGGGCGGGGGTCGCCCGCGCCGCTCAACGCGAGCTGCCCGCATGCCGCGTCGATATCTTCCCCCGCGCTCATCCGTACCATCACCGTGAGGTGCGCCGCGCGCAGCTCCCCGGCGATCGCCTCCATGCGGGGCGAGGGGAGAAGCTCCGCGCCGAGCCCGCGCGGGTGCGCGAAGCCGATCGCGTGGAACGGGATGATGTTGACCTTCGACGGCACGCGCCGGGCCAGCGCGACCAGGCGCCGGACGTCCTCCGCGCCGTCGTTCACGCCGTCGAACAGTATCACTTCGTACGTGACCCGCTGCCGCGTCTTCCGGTAGTAATACTCCACGGCGTCCATGAGCACCGGGAGCGCGTATTTCCGGTTGATGGGCATGAGCCGCGAGCGGGTCGCATCCACGGCGCTATGGAGCGACACCGCCAGCTTCACCCGCGCGCCGTCGTCCGCCATCCGGCGGATCCTGTCGGCGCGCCC
>DATKKO010000292.1:0-5320 GCA_035542955.1 Terriglobales bacterium | reverse complement strand
TTCGGGAATCGTCGTGTCGGCGCGACGCCGCGCCGGTCCCGCGACCCGCGCCCTTCGCGCGTGGGCGCCCGACCGTGGACCACGCCGGCCGCCATCGTACGAAGGAGGTCGCCATGCGTTCGGTCGTGATGCTGCTGTGCTGCGCGTGCCTGTTCGCCGGTGCCGCCGCGGCGGGCGAGCCTGCCGCGTCATCGTCTCCCGGCATCCTGGTCACGCCCTCGTGGCTCGCCGCGCACCTCGAGGATCCGCATCTGGTCGTGCTCCACGTCGCCTCGCTCCGCGCCGACTACGATGCGGGACACGTCCCGGGCGCGCGGTTCCTGTGGCCGACCCGGCTCGCCGAGAACACGCCCGAGCAGACTTCGGTGATGCCACCGGTCGAGGCCATGGTGCGCGCGCTGCGGGACCTCGGCGTGAACAACGACAGCCGGATCGTGATCTGCCAGACGCTGGGCGACGTGGCGTCGGCGGCGCGCATGTACCTCACGCTCGACCGCCTCGGCATCGGCGACCGCACGTCCATCCTCGACGGCGGCTTCGAGGCATGGAAGGCCGAGGGGCGTCCGGTCAGCACGGCGCGGGCGGCGGCGCGGCGGGGCCGTTTCGTCGCGCACCTGAAGGACGATGTGGTCGTGGATCTGAACACCGTCGCGGCGGAATACCGGAACCCCGGCGTGCGGCTCGTCGACGGCCGGCCCGCGAGCTACTTCAACGCGCCGAACCACTCCTTCGTCCGGGGCGGGCACATCCCGGGGGCGAAGAGCCTCCCCTCCTCCGCGCTCTTCGACAGCACCGATCGCTACGTTTCGCTCGACAGCCTGAAGCGCTGCTTCGCGGCGGCGGGCGTCCAATCGGGCGATCGCCTGATCGCCTATTGCCAGATCGGGCGCTCGGCCTGCCCGGTGTACGTCGCGGCGAAGATGCTCGGCTACGAGGTGCGCTTCTACGACGGCTCGTTCGAGGAGTGGTCGCGGCACAGGGAGCTGCCGGTGGAGGGGAAGACGACGAACTGAGTTCGGGTGGCGCCCCCGCGAGGTCTGCACCGCGCGGGGCGCTCCGATCAGCCCAGCGCCTCCCGCAGCGCGCGGATGTGCGCGGGCGTGGTGCCGCAGCAGCCGCCGATGATCGCGACACCATCGGCCCGCAGGGCCCGCGCGTGCGCGGCCATGGTCTCGGGCGTCTCGGGGTAGAAGACCGCGCCGCCGCGCATCTCGGGCAATCCGGCGTTCGGCTGGATCGCGATCGGCAGGCTCGTGCGGGCGCGGAACTCGCGCGCGATCGCCACCATGGCCTCGCTGCCGTTGCCGCAGTTCGAGCCCACGATGTCGGCCCCCGCCTCGGCGAGTCCGCGCGCGGCCTGCTCGATCGAGACGCCCATCACCGTGAAGAACCCGCGCCGGGTGCCCTCGAAGGTCATGGTCGCGAGCACGGCCTCGGCGAGATCGGTCATGGTCTCGATCCCGATCAGATCCGCGCCCGCCTCGGCGAGCGCGCGGATCTGGCGCTCGTAGCCGGCCGCGATCGCGCCCGGGTCGCCGTCGCCGTAGGGCTCGAGCACGCGCCCGCTCGGTCCGACCGACGCCAGCACGTGCGCGCGCCCGTCCGCGACGCGGCGCGCGATCGCGACCGCCGCGCGGTTCAGCTCCTCGAGCCGGTCCTCGAGGCCGTAGCGCGCGAGCCGGGCGGGCGAGCCGCCGAAGCTGTTCGTGGTCACGAAGTCCGCGCCGGCCTCGACGTAGCCGCGCGCGACCTCCTCGACCCAGTCGGGGCGCGAGAGGTTCAGCGACTCGGGCGATTGGCCGGGCTCGAGACCGCGCGCGATCAGCATGGTGCCGAGCGCGCCGTCGCCGATCAGGGTCTCCCCCGCCGCCAGCCGCTCGAGGATGGTCTTCACGACGCGGGCTTCCTGCTCCGGCCGGATGTCGGGCTCACCGCCGCGCGCCCACCAGCGCGCGCACGCGCTCGACCGCGTTCGCCGCGTCGTAGCCGTGCGCGTCGGCGCCGATCTCGCGCGCCCAGGCCTCGGACACCGGTGCGCCGCCGACGATCACCCTGACCCGGCCGGCGAGTCCCCGCGCGCGCACCAGCTCCACCACGTCCTTCATCACCGGCATCGTCGTCGTCAGCAGCGCGGAGAGGCCGATCACCGAGGCGCCGCGCTCGACCGCGATGTCCACGAAGCGCGCCGCGGGGACGTCGTTGCCGAGATCGATCACGTCGAATCCGGCGCCCCGGAGCATGATACCCACCAGGTTCTTGCCGATGTCGTGCAGGTCGCCGTGCACCGAGCCGAGCACGACCCGGGCCGCCGAGGGCACGCCCTCCCGCGCGAGCAGGGGCTTCAGGAGATCGAGCCCCGCGTACATCGCGCGCGCGGCCATGAGCACGTCGGGCAGGAAGATCTCGCGCGCGCGGAACCGCTCGCCGACCACGTCCATGCCCGCGACCAGGCCCTGATTCAGCACCTCGAGCGGCGCGTGCCGCTCGTCGAGCGCCCGGCGCACAAGCGCGCCGACCTCCTGGTCCTCGCCCCGTTCGAGGCTCTCCGCGATCTCGTCCAGGATGCCCATCGTTCCTCGCTTTCGTCGGCTTCGTCAGGCCGCGCGGGACGCCATCCGCGCGCGGCACGGCTTGTCGCGGCAATCCGCGCAGAAGGGAAACGCCGGAGCGAACCGGTGGACCTCGGGCGCCGCCGTGACCAGCACGCCCGAGACCGACTTGAGCGGCTCCATCAGGAAGCTCGCGTTCAGCGTCACGCCGATCTCCTCCGGCCGCAAGGCGGCGAAGAGCGCTCCCTGCCCGCTCACGTGCCAGCCGCAGTAGCCGGGACTGTACGCCAGCACGCGGACGCGGTCTCCGCTCGCCATCTCCGCGAGAGCGCGCGCGGCGAGGAGATCCGCGAGCCGGTCCGCCGCGGCCGAGGCGACCGAATCGAGCATCGCCGCCAGCGCGGGCTCGTTCTCCGCGAACAGCGCGCGGATCCGCGACGTCAGCGGCGCGCCCACGGTGGCGGCGAAGAGCGCGAGCCCGTCCGCGCGCGGGACGATGCACTCCAGCGGTGTCTCGGGCGCGTTGCGGCCCGCGCCGCGATAGACCTCCGCGAACTCGCCGCGCGTGATCGCGCCCACGATCGCCCGCGGCTCGGCCAGCTCGAGATGGATCGCGAGCGCGCGGTCGAGCAGCCCCTCGGCTCGCGGGGATGCGCCCCGTGGGGGAATGCCCTGCAGCGCGAGCACCGCCTCGCGGGACGGCGCCGCCTCGGCGGGCGTCCAGGTCACGCGCTCTCTCATCGCTCCGATCGCTCCGTGCGCCGCCGCGCGTCCGCTTCGTGACGCGACCTCGCGCCGCGCGCGCTCACGCGCCCCGCCCGGGCAGCGCGTCCATGCCGTGGCGGCGCGCCTCGGCTTCCATGAGCCGGACGAGCTCGCGCTTCACGTCGTCGCCGAGCCGCGACGGCCGCCAGGCCTCGATCCGCCGCGCGACCTCGCGGCGCGCGCGCTCGCCCAGCGTGAGCGAGCCCTCCTCGGCCCAGCGCGCCGAGTTCGCGCGGTCGATCACCGGGCCGGGGAACGCGATCTCCTCCTTCAGGTGCCGCCGCGTGTGCTTCGCGATCAGCAGGTGCTTCTCACGCAGCAGCTCCTCGAACAGCGGGCGCGCGGGGAAGTCCTCGCGCGGCTCGATCCCGCGCACGAGGCGCTGCGTCATGCCGCAGATCTCGTCGTCCACGACCAGCTTCTCGAGGCTCAGGCAGGACTCGAAGTCGAGCATGCCGGGACCCGAGACGCTGTCGATGCCCGAGAGCGCGGCGAGCGCGGCGCCGATCCCGGTCTCGAGGCCGGCCTGCGCGTCGAGCGCCTTGGCATCGCTCAGCGCGATGTACGCCTGCGTGGGCAATCCCAGCGCGTGGCCGATCTCGCTGTAGGCGCAATCCATCATCATGGTCTCGATCGCGCCCATCGGCGTGGTCTCGTAGCGGATGTCGAAGATCGCGGGCGAGCCGCCCCACAGCATGGGCGCGCCGGGCCGCGTGAGCTGGCTGATCGCCACGCCGCTCAGCGTCTCCGCCGCGTGCTGGACCAGCGAGCCCGTGAGCGTGACCGGCGCGATGAAGCCCGAGAGCGGCATCGAGATGAACTCGACCGGCACGCCCCACTGCGCGCAGTCGACCACGTTCTGGCTGGTGACGTCGCTCCACTTGAGCGGCGCCGTCGGGCAGCAGGAGAAGATCGTGAGCGGCTTCTCCCGCAGCTCGCGCTCGCCGCCGCGCACCGCGAGCTGCAGGTCCTTCATGATCCCGAAGGCCTCGATGGTGAACGCGCCCGTGACCACCGGCTTCTCGCCGTAGAGGAGGCTCAAGAAGAGCCGGTACGAATCCGAGATGCGGCTCGGCACGTCCGCGGGGACGAGCGCGGTGCTCTGGGACGCGAGATGCGGGAGCCCCTGGACGAGCTTCGCGTAGCGCACGTAGTCGGCCGTCGCGGGCGGGCGGATCGCGCCCGTGTCGGGATCGAGCACGTGGATCGCGGCCGACCCGGGCGTGAAGTAGACCTCGCCCGCGCCGAGATGGTGGGTCTCGCAGCCGAGCACGTCGAAGAGCCGGAAGGTGCGCCGCGCCGAGGCAAGCACGCGATCGATCAGGTCACCGCCGAGCCAGGCGCGCGAGGAGGCTCGGTCGACGCGCGCCCCGTGGCCCGCGAACAGGTCGAGCACCCCCGGGTTGTGGATCTCGACGCCGAGGTTCTCGAGCAGGTCGCGGGCCTCGGCGAGGATGCGCCGGATCAGCGTGTCATCGAGCAGCCTGAAGGTGGGGCGCATGGGCGGGGGCTCCTTCGGGACGTTGGTTCCTTGATGGCGGAGCGACGTTCCGCGCGAGGATAGCATGGGCGAAGCGAAAAAAAGATCTTGACAGCCCGGCGCGCTCGATTTCGGCGAGCCCGACGATGGTCCCCAAGATGGCCTTCAAGCTGCGCGGGATGCGCGCAGCCGCGTTGAGGCGGCTCGTGACCACATCGAGATGGTTCCGTCGCCCGCGTTGAGGCGCACGGGCATTCCAGAGCGTCCGAAGCGGGCGTGATATAGAGAACGTGCCTCCGGCGACCCGCCCCCGCGGAGAATCGCCGTGAACACCTACTCTCTCGCCCACCTGTCCGACGCGACTCTCGTTCGCGACCTGACCACGCTGGTTCATCGCGAGCGCGCCACCGCCGCCGAGCTTCTCGCCCACCTCGCCGAGTTCGACGAGCGGCGGCTGTACCTGCCGGCGGGGTATCCGTCCGTGTACGCCTATTGCGTCGGCGATCTCCGATTCTCGGAGGACGAG
>DATKKO010000291.1:0-3544 GCA_035542955.1 Terriglobales bacterium | reverse complement strand
CCAGCATGAACACGCCGTGCGCGCCGAGCCACATCGTGTTGCCGCCGATCTCGAACGGACCGAATCGGTACGCGACCATGAAGCCTCCTTCCGAGGTACGAGCCCCCACACTCTACGCTCGGGCGTGGGCTCGACCAATCCGTCCCGGGCGGGAGCGGTCGCGGTCCGGGCGATGGTCGCCTCGACCTGGCGCAGCGGGCTCCGTATGATGCCTCCCTGCGATTCACGGGGGCGAACGCACAGCATCCAGGGAAAGGGCCGTCATGGCATTCCGCCGCGAACTCGATCAGAACACGCCGGACTGGCTCGCCTGGCGCCGCGGCGGCATCGGCGCCTCCGACGCTCCGGTCGTCATGGGTGTGTCGCCCTGGATGGATCTCGAGACGCTCTGGCTCGACAAGACCGGCCGCCTGCGCCCCGCGCCCGCGAACGGAGCGATGCGCCGCGGCCAGAGGCTCGAGCCCGTCGCGCGCGCTCTCTATACGCGCGTCACGGGCATCGAGGTCCGCCCGATCTGTCTCGAGCACGGGACCGAGCGCTGGATGCGGGCGAGCTTCGACGGCCTGAGCGCGGACGGCCGCGTGGCGCTCGAGATCAAGTGCCCGGGCGCGAGTGACCACGGCACGGCGCTGCGCGGCTGCGTGCCCGCGAAGTACGTGCCGCAGGTGCAGCACCTGCTCGCGGTCTCCGGCGCGGGCGTTTGCCACTACTGGAGCTTCCGCGACGACGAAGGCGCGCTGGTCGAGGTCGCCCCCGATCCCGCCTACATCGCGCGCCTGATCGAGCGCGAGCGCGCCTTCTGGCGGCACGTGGTCGAGGATCGCCGGCCCGGGCCGGAGCTGGTCAGGGTTTGAGAGCGCCTGAAACCATGACGATCGTTGCCGCTGCCGCGGAACGCGTGCTAGCTTGGCGGCTTCGTTCTGGATTCGAGATCACCGCCGGAGCGGTGCGCACGCCGTGATCCGGCCACGCTTCCTCCTGATCGAGGTGCCCATGTCCTCCGTTCGCACGCTCACCCTCGCCGACGTGGCGATCCCGCGCACGACGTTCCTGCGCGATGCGGCTCTGGTCCTCGGCGCGGGGCTGGTCACCGCGCTGGCGGCGCGGATCGCGGTGCCGGTGCCGTGGTCGCCCGTCCCGCTCACGGGGCAGACCTTCGCCGTGCTCCTGTCGGGCGCCGCGCTGGGCGCGCGCCGCGCGTTCCTCGCGCAGCTCCTCTATCTGCTCGAGGGCGCCTCCGGTCTTCCCGTGTTCGCCGGCGGCACCGGAGGCCTCGCCGTCTTCGCCGGGCCCTCGGCGGGATACCTCGTCTCGTTCCCGCTGGCCGCGGCCGCGACCGGGGCGCTCGCCGAGCGCGGGTGGGATCGCCGCTTCGTGACCACGCTGCTCGCCATGCTGGCCGGCAGCGCCGTGATCCTCGTGCCCGGGGCCGTGGTGCTGTCGCGCTTCGTGAGCGGGGGCCGGCTCTTCACCGCCGGGGTGCTCGCGTTCGTCCCCGGGGACGTGATCAAGGCGATCGCCGCCGCGCTGCTGCTGCCCGCAGCCTGGCGGTTCTCGAACGGGCGCGGGGAAAGGGCCGGACGGATCGGACCTCGCGCGTGACGCCGCGCCCGCGCAAGGGTTCCTCACGACGAGCCTCGGGCCGCGGCGCGCGCACGGCGCGTGGCGCACGCGCCGGCGGAGCGAAGCGCGCCCGCGCTGCGGCGGCGAAGCCCGCGCGCGCGCGACCCGCGAAGCCGCGCTCCGCGAAGCCGCGCTCCGCGAAGCCGCGCTCCGCGAGGCCGCGCTCGCCGAAGCTGTCGGTGGTCGAACGCAGCGTCCCACCGATCCGGCCGGCGCGAGCTTTCCCTCAGCGCGAAGGCGCCTCACCGAGACAGCTCGTTGTCTTCGAGATGCTGCGGGCGCGGGCCCACGTGCTCGCGGCGATCCAGGGTCTGTCGGCCGCCGTGGCCGAGGCGCGCGCGCGGGAAGGCGGATGGAGTGTCCGCGAGATGGTGCTCCATCTGCATGCGTGGGATCTCGAGATCGAGCGCGTGCTGGAGCCGGCGTTCCGAGGGACCGTGCCCCCCTGGATGCGATATCGGGCCGGCCAAATGAGTCGCTGGAACGAAGAGCTGCTCGCGCCGCTTCGGTCTCTGTCGTGGGACGAGGCGTGCGGGCGGCTCCGGGCCGGGCGCGCCCGGCTGCTGGAGGCCATCGAGAGCCTGCCTGACGAGCCCGCCCACTTGTGGACGACGCGTCATGTCCTGGGCCGGGTGGTCCGAATCCTCCCCCACCACGACCTCCACCACGCCGAGGCCATCAAAAGCCTGCGTGTAGGAACGGGCACGCCTGCGCCCGAGCCTTCCCCGCAGCCGAGGTCGACATGAGACGCTTGGTCCAGATCATCCTCTTCACGCCCGACGTCGAGTCCATGCGCCACTTCTACGAGGAGGGCATCGGCCTCTATCCCGTCTACGCGGGACCCAACTGGACCTCCTACCGCACGGCCGGCGTGACGCTGGCGATCCATCCGCTGGGGAATCTCCACCGACGCGAGATCGAGCTGACCTTCGACAGCCCGGACGCGCGCCGCGAGGTCGAGAGTTTTCGCACCTGGGGCGTGCATCCCGTCGGCGAGATCCAGGATCAGACCTACGGGACCACGGTGCAGTTCCGGGACCCGAGCGGGAACCTGCTCGCGTTGCGCTCGGGCGGGGACCGGCCGGGGGACGCGGGGCCGGTGATCGGCAGCGTGATCGTGAACGTGCAGGATCTCGACGAGGCGGTGGACTTCTATCGCGAGCGCCTCGGGCTCGCGCCCTCGTACGTGAGCCCGCACTGGGTGGAGTTCGACGCGGGCGGGGTGCGGCTCGCGGCGCACAAGCGGCCCGCCGGCCTCGCTCATCCTCTGCACGCGCAGCAGCCCATCGCCTTCGGCTTCGAGACGCTCGATCTCGAGGCCTGGGTCGAGGAGATCCGCGGGCGCGACGTCGAGTTCCCGACCATGCCCATCGAGCAGGACTTCGGACTCTACGCGGAGGCCCGGGATCCGGACGGCAACGTGATCGTCTTCCGCGAGACCTCGCCCCTCGGAACTCTGGAGGACGAGCTGGCGGAGCCCTACGACGAGGACGTGCCCACGCACCAGGTGGCGTTCCGCAAGCCGGTGAAGAAGGGCGCCCGGGCGGTGAGCCGGGTCGCGCTCCGCCCCGAATACCGTCAGGAGAGCACGCCGGCGCGGAGGCGGCTGTCGGCGACCACGCGCCGGGTCACCTCGATGCGCGGCGCGGGGCCCGAGCGCACGCGCATGCGGCCCAAGCGCACGGCCGACGAGCGCAAGACCAAGGTCAAGCCCGCGGTCGGGCGTCGCGGCAAGGCCGAGATGCGCTCGGCGAGCCTGCAGCGCAGCGCGCGCGCCACGTCGAGCAAGGGGCGCCCGGTGAAGCGCGCCGCGGCGGGGAAGGGAAGACAGCGCTCTCGGTGAGGGGCGTGGGCAGCTGCGCCCCGCGCGTCAGCAGATCGTCCCGGACACGAAACGACCCCGCGGGCGCCTCTGCCGTCC
>DATKKO010000290.1:0-2959 GCA_035542955.1 Terriglobales bacterium | reverse complement strand
CGGGGCACTACCGGCTCGAGGTCCGCGTGCGCGATCTCGTGGCCGGCACGCAGGCGGAGCGGAGCCTCGAGTTCGAGAAGGAGTAGGGCCGCACGGCCGCCTCCGGGGCGCTCGCACGGCCCTCCTCCGCCTTCTGGTTTCCTCCGCATCTCCCCGCGACACCGCGCCGCCGACGGTCTATAGTGAGGCGGATACCGACCATCATCCCGGCCCACCCCGACCCACGCGCTGCGCGCGCGGGTGCCCGCCGGTCCAGCAAGGAGGCTCGATGAAGCCGGTCCAGACCTTCCACGTCCGCCCCATGCTGCCGGAGCGCCTGCGCGCGCTCGAGGATCTCGCTTACAACCTCCGCTGGTCCTGGGAGCACGACACGATCGCGCTCTTCCGGCGGCTGGAGCCGGACCTGTGGGAGTCGACCCAGCACAACCCCGTGCTCATGCTGGGAAGCATCTCGCAGGAGCGGTTGCAGGAGATGGCGCAGGACGAGGCGTTCCTCGCGCACCTCGATCGCGCCGCGCAGGATCTCCAGGACTACGTCGCGCGCGCGGGCGCATGGCATCGCAAGACCTTCGGCGCCACGGAGCGCCCCGACGTCGCCTACTTCTCGATGGAGTTCGGCATCACCGAGTGCCTGCCCATCTACTCGGGCGGTCTCGGCATCCTCGCGGGCGACCACTTGAAGTCGGCGAGCGAGCTGGCCGTGCCCCTGGTGGGCGTGGGCCTGCTCTATCAGAAAGGCTACTTCCGCCAGGTGCTGAACCCCGACGGCTGGCAGCAGGAGCGCTACCCGATCAACGATTTCTCGAACATGCCCGTGAAGCCCTGCCGCGACGCGGAGGGCAACCCGCTGCGGATCGCGCTCGAGCTGGACGGCCAGACCGCGCTGATCCGGCCCTGGCAGGCGCAGGTCGGGCGGGTGACGCTGATCCTGCTCGACACGAACCTGCCCGAGAACCCCGCGTCCGTGCGCGACATCACGGACGAGTTGTACGGCGGCGACGGGGAGATCCGCATCCTGCAGGAGATCGTGCTCGGGATCGGCGGCATCCGCGCGCTCTACGCGCTCGGCCTGCGCGCGCGCGTCTACCACATGAACGAGGGGCACTGCGCGTTCCTCGGCCTCGAGCGCATCCGCGTGCTCATGCGCGAGCAGAGCCTGAAATTCGCGGAGGCGCGCGAGATCGTGGCGGCGAGCGGTGTCTTCACCACGCACACGCCGGTGCCGGCGGGCATCGACGTGTTCCACCCCGAGCAGATGGAGCGCTACTTCGGCCCGTTCCGCGCCGAGCTGGGGCTGTCGCGCGAGGAGTTCCTCGACCTCGGCCGCGTGCACCCGGGCCGCCCGGGCGAGCCGTTCAGCATGGCGGTGCTGGCGATCCGCACCTCGGGCTTCGCGAACGGCGTGAGCCGCCTGCACGGCCGCGTGTCGCGGGCGATGTGGCGCGAGGTCTGGCCCGGCGTGCCCATGGACGAGGTGCCGCTCACGGCGGTGACGAACGGCGTGCACCCGCAGACCTGGATCTCGAGCGAGATGCGCGACCTCTACGACCGCTACCTCGGCCCGCGCTGGACCGAGGAGCCCGGCGACACGCGGGTGTGGACGCGCAGCGAGCAGATCCCGGGCGAGGAGCTGTGGCGCACGCACGAGCGCCGACGCGAGCGGCTGGTGGGCTTCGCCCGCCGGCGCATGGTCGAGAGTCTGCGGCGCCGCGGCGCGGGCAAGGCCGAGACCGCGCAGGCCGAGGAGCTGCTCGATCCCGAGGCGCTCACCATCGGATTCGCGCGGCGCTTCGCCACGTACAAGCGCGCCACGCTGCTGCTGCGCGATCCGCAGCGGCTCGCCCGCATCCTGAACGGGGCGGGGCGTCCGGTGCAGATCATCTTCGCCGGCAAGGCGCATCCGCGCGACGACGCGGGCAAGATGTTCGTGCGCCAGGTCGTGCAGCTCGCGCGCGAGCCCGAGTTCCGCCGCCACATGGTGTTCCTCGAGGACTACGACACGATCGTCGGGCGCTATCTCGTGCAGGGCACGGACGTGTGGCTCAACACGCCGCGGCGCCCGCTGGAGGCGAGCGGCACGAGCGGCATGAAGGCGGCCTTCAACGGCGCGCTGAACCTGAGCATCATGGACGGCTGGTGGGACGAGGCGGGCTCGCCGCGCACCGGCTGGTGCATCGGCAAGGGCGAGGAGTACGAGGATCTCGACGATCAGGATCGCCTCGAGTCGGCCGCGCTCTACGAGCTGCTCGAGCGCGACGTGGTGCCGCTCTTCTACGACCGCGGCACCGACGGGCAGCCGCGCGGCTGGATCGCGCTCATGAAGAGCGCGATCAGCGACCTGTGCCCCGTGTTCAACACGAACCGCATGGTGCACGAGTACACGCTGGCGGCGTACCGACCCGCCATGGAGCGCCGCGAGCGGCTCGAGGCGGACTGCGCCCGCCGGGCGCGGGCGCTGGCCGGATGGCGCGGGCGCGTGCAGCGCGCCTGGAGCGACGTGCACATCGTGCGCGTCGAGACGGCGCTGCCGCCCGAGACGCGGGTGGGCGAATCCGTCGAGGTGCGGGCCTGGATCCGCACCGGCGGCCTCACGGCGGACGATCTCGTGGTGCAGGTCTATCTCGGGCGCACGGACGAGAACGGCGAGATCGCGAGTGGGTCGGCGACGCCGATGACGCCCGAGGGCGAGGCGGGAAGCGACGGCCTGCTCCTCCGGGCGCGGATCCCATGCCTGAGGAGCGGTACGCACGGAATCACCGTGCGCGTGATGCCGCACCACCCCGATCTCGGCCACCCGCACGAGACGGGTCTCATCCTGTGGGCCTAGCCCGGTGAGCGGGGCGCGGGCGGGGGAGCGCGTTTGAGCGGAACCGCGTCGGAGCGCAGTGAGCAGGCGGTGCGGGACTTCCGCGCCGGGTGCTCCTGTGCGCAGGCGGTGTTCACCGCGTTCGCCGACCTG
>DATKKO010000289.1:0-4829 GCA_035542955.1 Terriglobales bacterium | reverse complement strand
GGCCGGACTGCTCGTGCATCCTGCTCTGGTCGGAGCGCTGGCACCCGGGCGTGATCGGCATCGTGGCCTCGCGGCTCGTCGAGCGCTTCCAGCGCCCCGTGGTGCTGGTCGCGCTCGACGGGGAGCGCGGGCGCGGCTCGGGCCGCAGCCTGCCAGGGCTCGATCTGAACGCGGTGCTCGGCGAGTGCGCGGACCTGCTCGACGCCTGGGGTGGGCACGCCTTCGCCGCCGGGCTGACGGTCCAGCGCGGGCGTCTGCCCGAGCTGCGCGAGCGTCTGGACCGGCTCGTCCGCGAGCGCCTGCCGGTCGAGGCCTTCGTGCCCCGGATCACGATCGATGCCGACGTGAGCCTGAACGAGTGCGACCTTGCGCTGCTCGACTGGGTGGATCGCACGGCGCCGCACGGGCTCGGCAATCCGGAGCCCCTGTTCCAGGCCGCGGACCTCATGGTCGACGGCGTGTCCACGGTGGGGCAGGGCCGGCACCTGCGGCTCCAGGTGCGGGACGGCACGGGATCGGCCCAGGCGATCGGCTTCGGGCTCGGCGAGCGGGCGAACGAGATCGCGCGCGCGCGGCGCTGCTCGCTGGCGTTCGCGCTCACCCGGAACGAGTGGCTGGGCGAGTCGCGGGTCCAGCTCAAGGTGAAGGGGGTGCGCTGCCCGTGAGCATGGCCGGCGCGACCGGGGTCGCCGAGCTGCGCGCCTCGCTGCTGGCGGCGCTCGACGAGAAGGCGCCGCGCGTGGATCGCGATCGCGTCGCGGCCTGCTTCGACTTCGCGGCCCAGGCCCACGGCGGGCAGCTCCGCGCCTCGGGCGACCCCTACATCTCGCACCCGGTCGCGGTCTGCCGGATCCTCTTCGATCTGCTCGAGTCGCGGCTCGACACGACCGTGGCCTGCGCCGCGCTGCTCCACGACGTGGTCGAGGACACGGGCATCACGCTCGACGAGGTCGAGAAGCGCTTCGGGCGCGAGGTGCGCAGCCTGGTCGAGGGCATGACGAAGCTCGCCGGGCTCCACTTCGAGAGCCTCGAGGCGGAGCAGGCCGAGAACTTCCGCAAGATGCTGCTCTCGATGTCGCGCGACCTGCGCGTCATCTTCATCAAACTTGCCGACCGGCTGCACAATATCCGCACCCTCGCCTCGCTGCCGCCGGAGCGCGCGCGCCGGATCGCGATCGAGACCCGCGACATCTACGCGCCGCTCGCGCACCGGCTGGGCATGGCCGGCATCAAGCGCGAGTTCGAGGACCTGAGCCTGAAGACGCTCGACCCGGCCGCCTACGTGGACCTGAGCCAGCGCATCCAGGCGCGGCGCGAGGAGCGCGAGCGCTTCCTCTCGGGCGTGCGGCTGCGGCTCGAGGAGGGTCTGAAGGCGATGGGGATCCGGGCCGAGGTGAGCGGCCGGCCCAAGCACTTCTACTCGATCTACATGAAGATGCGCTCGGGCCGAGACTTCGAGAGCATCTACGACCTGTTCGGGCTGCGCATCATCACGCACACGCGCAGCGACTGCTACCGCGCGCTGGGCGTGGTGCACGACCTCTTCATGCCGGTCGCCGAGCGCTTCAAGGACTACATCGCGACTCCGAAGAGCAACCTCTACCAGTCGCTGCACACGACCGTGCTGACCCCGGGCGGCGAGATGGTCGAGATCCAGATCCGCACCCGTGAGATGCACCGCACCGCCGAGACCGGGGTCGCGGCGCACTACGTCTACAAGCAGGGCGGCCGGGTGGACGAGGAGCTGGACGCGAAGCTGGGCGGTTTCGTGGCCCAGACCGCGGACTGGCAGCGCGCGGCGAGCGACGACGAGTACATGGACTTCCTCAAGACGGCGCTCTACCAGGAGGAGGTCTACGCCTACACGCCGCGTCGCGAGCTGAAGCGCCTGCCCAAGGGCGCGACCGCGCTCGACTTCGCGTTCGCGGTGCACACGGCGGTGGGACAGCGCACGGTCGGGGCGCGGGTGAACGGCGAGCTGGTGCCGTTGCGCTACGTGCTGCAGAACGGGGACACGGTCGAGATCATCACCTCGCCCCAGGCGCAGCCGCACGAGGACTGGCTCCACATCGTGAAGACAGCCGGCGCGCGCTCGAAGATCCGGCACTGGCTGCGCCAGCGGCGGCGCTCGGACAGCATCGCGCTTGGCCGCGAGATGCTCGAGCGCGAGCTCAAGCGCCTGCGGCGCAAGCCCGCGGAGGAGCCGCTCGAGGAGATCGCGCGCGCGCTGGGCTGCTCGGACCTGGACGCGCTCTACGCGCGGCTCGCCGAGGGCTCGGTCTCGCTCGTGCAGATCACGCGCAAGCTCGAGCCGCCGAAGGAGGGACTGGCCGAGCGCCTGGCCAAGGGGCCGCTCGAGGCGCTGGGGCGCCTCGGCCGCAGGGCGCCGGGGGGGATCCGCATCCAGGGGGTGGATAACGTGATGGTGAGCTTCGCGCGCTGCTGCCAGCCCGTGCCGGGGGACCGCGTGGTGGGCATCGTCACCGTGGGGCGCGGCGTCTCGGTGCACCGGCAGGACTGCCCCAACACCTTCGGCGATCGCGTGCCCGCGGAGCGCCGCGTGCCGGTCGAGTGGGATGTCGGACTGGGCGAGACCTTCCCCGTGCGCCTGCTCGTCTTCGGCAACGACCGCACGGCCCTGCTCGCGGACATCGCGAAGGCCATCGCCGGCACCGGCGTGAACATCCGCAGCGGCGGCGTGGCGAGCGAGGACCGCACCGCGCGCGGCGTTTTCGTGGTGATGGTGCCGCACCGGGCGAAGCTGCAGGAGGTGATGCACGCGATCCGCCACGTGCCGGGCGTGACGCGGGTCGAGCGCCGGCGGCGCCTGCTGCGCGGAACGCCCCGGCCCGGCCCCGCGGAGCCGGCGTGAGGGCGCTCGTCCAGCGGGTCGCGCGCGCGCGGGTCACGGTGGAGGGGCGGGTGACGGGGGAGATCGGCCGCGGCCTGCTCGTGCTGCTTGCCGCCGCGCACGAGGACGGCGAGCGCGAGGCGGCCTGGCTCGCGCAGAAGCTCGCGGGATTGCGGATCTTCGCGGACGACGCCGGCCTCATGAACGTCGACGTGCGGGCGGCCGGCGGCGCGGCGCTGGTCGTGCCGCAGTTCACGCTGTACGGCGACGCGCGGCGCGGGCGCAGGCCCGACTTCACCCGCGCGGCGCGACCCGAGCGCGCCCAGCCGCTGCTCGAACGTTTCTGCCAGCGGCTCGAAGGCGAGGGCGTGCGGGTCGAGCGCGGCGTGTTCGGCGCGCACATGCAGGTCGAGCTCGTGAACGACGGGCCGGTGACGCTGATGGTCGAGACGCCCGGGCTTGCGGCGGGCTCTGCGGCTGCGGATCGCGAGGAGTCGCCCGCGTGAGCCGTGCGACCGAAGCCGGCCGCCTCTTCTACTCCGGGCCGGGTCCCATCGTGCTGGCGTCGGCCTCGCCGCGCCGGGTCGCGCTGCTCCGTCAGGTCGGATTGCCCTTCACGGTCGTGGATCCCGGTCCGGATCGCGACTGGCCCGGGGCCGCGGAGCCCCGCCACGGCGTGCGCGCGCTCGCGCTGGACAAGGCGCGGCGGATCGCGGCGCGCCGGCCCGGGGCGCTGGTGATCGCTGCGGACACCGTGGTGATCGTGCGGGGCGTGCGCCTCGGCAAGCCGCGCGGCGAGAGCGAGGCGCTCGAGATGCTCCGGCGTCTGCAGGGGCGCACGCACGAGGTCTGGAGCGGGATCGCCGTCGCGCGCGGGCGGGAGCAGAGGACCGCGGCCGAGGTGACGAAGGTGCAGTTCGTCCGGCTTGCCGAGAGCGAGCTGCGCGCGTACGTGCGCACGGGCGAGCCGCTCGACAAGGCGGGCGCGTACGGGATCCAGGGCGCGGCCGCGCAGTTCGTGCGCCGGATCGACGGCGACTACGGCAACGTGGTCGGACTTCCGCTGGCGCGACTGCGGCAGGTGCTGCAGGAGTTCGAGTAGGAGAGGGCGGCGGATCGGGGATCCTCCCGCCATGGGTCCGGAGCCCGCTCCTCATTTCGGGAACCCGTCGGTCCCGTACGCTTGACACTGCTTTCGGCGCGCTGCTACTCTCCGGCGCTTCTTGTGGATACGGGGAGATCCCGGAATCCGATCCCGTGGGCGAGCCCATGGGACCGCGGGGGGACTGCCCGCCCGATCGTGCAGGGGAGGAGCAGATGAAGACTTTCTCCGCCCGGCCGAGCGACGTCCAGCGGCAGTGGCTGGTCGTCGACGCCGAGGGCCGGACGCTGGGACGGCTGGCCACGCAGGTCGCGATGGTGCTGCGGGGCAAACACAGGCCGACGTACACGCCCCACATCGACACCGGCGACCACGTCGTCATCGTGAACGCCAGCAAGATCGTGCTCACCGGGCGGAAGGCCGAGGACAAGCGGTACTTCCATCACACGATGCATCCCGGCGGCGCGACCTGGACCTCGATCAGCACGATCATGGCGAAGCACCCCGAGCGCGTCGTGGAGCGGGCCGTGCAAGGCATGATGCCGAAGACGAAGCTCGGTCGGGCGATGATGCGGAAGCTCAAGGTCTACGCGGGCCCCGATCACCCGCACGTGGCGCAGCAGCCGGTGCCCTGGAACCCCGAGTAGGACGAGGAGAGGCATGGCGATCGAGATCTCGAACAGACCGCTGACCGGGCGGCGCAAGCTGGCGGTGGCGCGCGTGCAGGTCCTGCCGGGCAACGGCAAGCACCTCGTGAACGGGCGCACGCCCATCGAGTACCTGACCCGGGACACGCTGGTGCAGACCGCCTTCCACGCGCTCGCGGTGGCGAACGCGGCAGGGAAGTACAACGTCGTGGCGCGCGTGCACGGGGGC
>DATKKO010000288.1:0-4061 GCA_035542955.1 Terriglobales bacterium | reverse complement strand
CCGCCCGAGGATGCCGCCCATCAGCAGCACCGGGATGAACACGGCGACCAGCGACAGGGTCATCGAGAGGATGGTGAAGCCGATCTCACGCGAGCCCTCGAGTGCCGCCTGGAGCGGCGGCTTCCCCATCTCCATGTGGCGGTGGATGTTCTCGAGCATCACGATCGCGTCGTCAACGACGAAGCCGACCGAGAGCGTGAGCGCCATGAGCGAGAGGTTGTCCAGGCTGTAGCCGAGCAGCCGCATGGCGGCGAAGGTGCCCACCAGCGAGAGCGGCAGCGCCAGGCTGGGGATCACGGTGGCCGGCAGGTTGCGCAGGAAGAGGAAGATCACCAGCACGACCAGCAGCAGCGTGAGCAGCAGCGTAAACTGCACGTCCTGCACCGAGTGGCGGATCGACTCGGAGCGGTCGTAGAGCAGGTGGGTCTCGACCGAGGCCGGGAGCTGGGGCTCGAGCTGCTTGAGCAGCGCCTGCACGTTGCGGGCCACCTGCACGGTGTTCGTGCCGGGCTGGCGCTGGATGGCCAGCATGATGGCGCGCTGCCCGCGGATCCAGGCCGCGGTCTTGTTGTTCTGCACGTCGTCGATCACCCTGCCGAGGTCCCCGAGGCGGATGGGCCGGCCGTTCCGCCAAGCCACCACTATCGCGTCGAACTCCTTCGCGTTCTGGAGCTCGCCGCTGGCCTCGATGGTCGCCGTGCGGTTCGAGCCCCAGAGGATGCCGGTGGGCAGGTTGACGTTGTTCGCGTTGATCGCGCTGGCGACGTCGTCGATGCCCAGGCCCAGCGCGCTCAGGGCGTGCGGATCGATCTGCACGCGCACCGCGTACTTCTGCGCGCCGAACACGTTGACCGCGGCCACGCCGTTCACCATCGAGATCCGCTCGGCGAGGAAGTCCTCGGCGTAGTCGTCGAGCTTGTTGAGCGGCATCAGCCCCGACGTCATCGCCATGAAGAGGATGGGCGAGTCCGCCGGGTTCACCTTCTGGTAGGAGGGCGGGATGATGCCCGTCGGCAGGCGGCGCTGCACGTGGGCGATGGCCGCGTTCACGTCCTGCGCCGCCGCGTCGATGCTGCGGTCGAGGACGAACTGGAGCGTGATGCTGGTGCTGCCCTGGCTCGAGCTGGAGGTCATCACGTCGAGGCCCGGGATCGTCGAGAACTCCTTCTCGAGCGGTGTGGCCACGGCGGAGGCCATGGTCTCGGGGGAGGCGCCGGGCAGGCTCGCGCTCACCGAGATGATCGGGTAGTCCACGTTCGGCACGTCGCTCACCGGCAGCAGCGAGTAGCCGACCAGACCGAAGACGAGGATGCCCATCATCACCAGGGTGGTGGCGACCGGGCGCTGGATGAAGAGCGACGAGAAGCTCACGACGCGCTGCCTCGACCGGCCTTGCGCACGATGAGACGGGAACCGGGCGCGATGCGGAACTGCCCGTCGGTGATCACGGTCTCACCCGGCTTGAGGCCGCCCGCGATCACCGCTGTCACGTCGTCCGAGCGATCCACGCGGACCGATCGGGCCGTGGCCGTGGAGTCGGCGTTCATCACGTAGACGTAGGGACCCTGCGGTCCCGTGGTCACGGCCGGGGCGGGCACGACGATCGCGCCGGGCTGCACCGTGAGCACGAGCCGGACCTGGACCATCTCGCCCGGCCACAGCGCGTCGTCCCGGTTCGTGAACTCGCCCTTGAGCAGGACGGTGCCGGTCGCCGGATCGACCGCATTGTCCAGGAAGACGAGCCGTCCCTCCGCCTCGCTCGTCGTGTCGCCCGTGGCGCGCACGAAGACCCGGGGGTTCGCGGCGCGGTAGCGCCGGATCAGCGGCAGCTGCTCCTGCGGCAGCGTGAAGCGGACTCGGATGGGCCGGATCTGGTTGATGGTGACCAGCGGGTCCGAGGTCCCGGCCTTGACCAGGTCGCCGACGTGGATGTTGAGGTTGCCGGTCCGCCCCGAGATCGGCGCGCGGATGCTCGCGTACTCGAGGTTGAGGCGCGCGCTCGCCATGTTCGCGGAGTCCGCCCGCACGGCGGCGTGGCCGGCTTCCGCGGTCGCCTGCGTCTGCTCGTTCTCGGCCGGCGCGACGAGCTGCTGCTGGGCGAGCGCGGCCGAGCGCTGCGCGTCGAGACGCGCGGCCTCCCACTGCGCCCGATCTTTCCCGAGCTGGCCTTCGGCCTGCGCGAGCGCGGCCCGGAACGGGCGGGGATCGAGCTGGATCAGCACCCGTCCGGCGGGCACGTCCTGCCCTTCGCGGAACTCGATGCTCTCGACCACGCCGCCCACCTGCGAGCCGACGTTGGCGGTCTGGACGGGCTCGACCGTGCCGGTCGTGACGATCTGGAGCGGCACGTCCCGCCGCTCGACCCGTGCGACGGTCACGGCCACGCGGGGCGCGCGCATCGCGCGGCGGGAACCGCAACCGAGGAGGGCGAGCGCGGCAGCCGCCAGGACGAGAACGAGGAGCAGGCCGCCGGACCCGCGCTGCGCGCGCGTGCCCCGCGGGCGGGTCACGGACGAGGGTGGTGCGGAGCACGAAAAGCGCATGAAAATGTCCCCGATCTTCATGATGAGCGGCGTGGCCGCAACGTTCTAGGGGTGCCCCCCGGGAGGGGATATCCCCATGACTATACGCCCTGCCCGGCGCCGGGCGGAGAGCCGGCGAGCGTGTCACGACGGCGTTCGGCAGCTTTCTGCCCGCGTTCGGGGCGGCCGGGCGCGGCGCGCGGCAGGGCCCGACCGCACGCTCAGTTCCGGGGGATCGGCGCGGCGTCGCGTGTCAGCGCTTCGAGCGCGCGCTCGTTCACCCGGATGCGCAGTGCGCGCCGGGCCTCGAGGGCCAGCCCCCGCGTGCGGCGCTCGGCTTCGGTCGCGAACCACTGCCTCGAGACGTCCGCGCGCGCTTCGGCGAAGCTGCGCGGGCGGCCGGGGAGCACGGCGACCACGCGGGTCACGACCCAGCCGCCCGGCCGGTCGTCCGGGCCGATCACCGCACCGGGGCCCGCGCGGAGCGCGCGCGCGAAGAGGATGCTGTCCTGCGCCTCGGCCAGATCCAGCTCCCAGCTCGCACGCGCCTGCCGGCCGCGGGAGACCAGGCTCTCCGTCTCGGCCTCGCTCTCGAGCCGGCGCCCCATCGCCTCGGCGGCCCCGCGCGTCTCGAGCTGCAGCGAGACCAGCCGCACGCGGGTGGGAAGCGCCCACTGGGCTTCGGTCTCGCGGTAGTGCCGCAGCAGCGTGAGCGAGTCGCTCGGGATGCGCGCATAGACTTCGCGCGCGACGAGACGCGCGACATCGTCGCGCGCGCGCTCCTCGCGCAGCCGACCTTCGATCTCCGGACGGCGCTCGAGAGCCGCGGCCGCGCGCGCAGCCTGCTCGCGTAGATCGCGCGAGAAGAGGGCGTTCATCACCAGATCGCGCACCTGGGCTCCGGTCTCGACGCGCGGCCGAACGAGAGGATCGAGACCCGACCACGAGGCGAGCAGCTCGCTCACGCGGAGGTCTCCCGACCGGGAGCGGGCGATCGCGCGGCCGGTGTCGGCCGGATCCACGCGGGGAAGCGCGGAGAGGGCGCGCAGCTGGGCGCCCAACGACGAGTCCGCCGCGGGCCGCGCCAGAGCGGCGAAGGCGCTCGCGACGCGGGCGGCGAGCGAATCGTCGAACACCGGTTGCAGCCGGGCCATCGCTCGATCGCGGGCCGCCAGCCCCGCCTCCTCGGGGGAAGCGGCCGGGTCCGTTCCGGCCAGGACCGAGTCGAGCATCGCCTTCATGAGCAGGCGATCACGCAGGACGGCGTAGCTCGCGCTCTCGGCGGCGCTCCAGGCCTCGCGCTCGCGCCGCGCGCGGAGCACCAGCGCCTCGCGGTCCAGCAGAAGTTCGAGAAACCGCCGCGCGCCGGACGGGGTAAGGGAATCGGGCCGGTCGGGGGGCGTGACCTGCGCCCAGGCCCGCATGAACTCCGACCGCCCGATCGTGCGCTCGGCCGTTCCCTGCCCGCGCAGCACGGCGAGCACGGTGTCGGGAAGCCCGCGACCCGCTTTCAGGTTCGCGACCCCGGGCCCGCGCGCG
>DATKKO010000287.1:0-4294 GCA_035542955.1 Terriglobales bacterium | reverse complement strand
CCCATCGTCGGCCGGCTCTACAACCATGTCTCGCCGCGGCTCATGATCGCGCTCGGCGTGATCTGCGTTGCGCTCGGATCGATCGACATGGGGCACTTCACGCTGCAGACCAGCGACGTGGGCATCATCCGCGTGCTGCTGCTGCAGGGCCTCGGCTTCTCCCTGCTGTTCGTGCCGCTCACCACGGTGGCGCTGAGCCACATCCATCGCACGCAGCTCACCGACGCGGGCGGGCTCAACTCGCTGGTGCGGCAGCTCGGCGGCTCGGTGGGTCTCGCGATCTACGGACAGCTCCTCGAGCAGTACACGACCCGCGCGCGCGACGCGATGCTCCCCTACGTCGACCCGCACCGGCTCGAGGTGCGCATGCGGATCGAGCAGATGGTCCGCGGCATGGTGGGGCGCGGGATGGACATGAGCACCGCCCGGGCCTCGGCGTTCAAGGCTCTGAACGGGATGGTCGCGGGGCAGAGCGCGATGATCGCCTTCGAGAAGATCTTCATGATCACGGGCTTCGCCATGCTCGTGCTGATCCCGCTCACGATCTTCATGCGTCAGAAGCCGCACCATGAGCAGGAGGCGCGCGATCGCGCGCCGGCGCCGATCGACTGACCGAGGGGCGGGAGAAGCGGAGGAGCTTCGCTCGGCCGGAGTCGGCCCCGCCTCAGCTGTCCCGGAAGCTCGCGACCACCGACACGCCGCGGCGCGGCGTGTGGGGTCCGCGCCGCTCGTGGCCGAAGCGCACCAGCATGAGCGGCGTCTCGGCGCCCGCGCCGAAGCGGCGCACGAGCGGACCGCGGTAGCGCTCGACCTCGATCGGGGCGTTGATCGGCTGGTGCGAGAGCCCGAGCTGCGTGGCCTTGAGCACCATGCGCTCGTAGGCCTGGCCGGCCATCAGCCACGCGGTCTCGTCCGCGCCGCCCGTGGTGAGCAGGGCCGTCACCCCCGCCGTGCGGATGCCCTCGCGCGCGCGCTTCGCGAGGCTGCCCGCGCCGAAGCGCACGAACCAGCTCTCGGGATCGAAGTACCGGCCCGCGAGCCAGTTCGCGGGGCCGGTCATGCCCAGCGCCTCGACCGGAACGCCGTCGCCGCGACGCTGCGCCTCGGCGCCGCTCATCCGCATCCAGGCGCGCTGCTCGGCCTCGGTGCGCCGGTCCGTCACCTGCGCATGCACCGCGTCGTGCGCGAGATCGGAGAGCCAGCGGAGCCCGCCCCGGTCGTCGAGCCAGTAGAGATGGCAGCCGTCGGCCACCTGCGCGGTCATCTGCGCGCGCATCTGCGGCATGAGGCCGCGGCCGTCGTAGTTCCGGCGGTTCGTCCGGCGCGCGCACAGCGCGCCGAAGAGCTCGCGATCCCGCCGGGACCCGTTCGCGCTCCAGGTCACCTCGGCCAGGGCGCCCCGCGAACCCTCGTTCGGCTGGTACACCACCGTGGGCTGCAATCCGTACGCGCGCGCCGCCACGAGCAGGTTCTCGAGCGCGGCACCGAGAGCGACCATCATGCCGCGACGCCCGGGATCGCTCACGGGCAGGGCGCGCAGGGGGTCCGCGAAGAGACGGATCCTCCCCGGGTCCACCTCGAAGCGCCAGGGCTGGCTGTTCCAGTCGCTGGGCGCGAGCACGGCGGCCCCGATCAGCGCGCGGGCGAGGTCGAGCGATCCCCCCGGCGCCTCGGAGGGCAGAGTCCATGACTGGAGCGGCATGGACCCGCGATGGAGGGATCGTGTCCAGCCCGCCACGGGGCGGAGCGCGAGAACAGCGACCGAGGCACCGGCGCCGATGAGGAACTCGCGGCGCCCGAGCACGGTGGAAGGTCTCCGATGGGCGGCGCGTCTGTCCCGCGCCGGAGGCACGAGAAGATCCATGGCAGACTCAGAGTGCGCGCGATACGAGAGGCGCGTCAACCGGTTTGCGCGAAGAGCGCGAGGGCCTTGCGATTGGGACCGGCGAGTGCATGGGGACGGCCCTGTGCCGGACCCGTGGAATTTCGCTCAAGAGCGGGGGATCGTCGGCGCGTCGGCGAGGCTCTGCGGGCGCTGACAGCGCCGGTCTTGTCTCGCAACGGTCCGCCCGCTACGGTCGCGGCGTGCCCCCGACTCGATTCGTCACCGACTCCTCGCTCGCGCATCTCGCCCGGCGCCTGCGCTTTCTCGGATACGACGTGGTCACGCTGCGGGGCGCGCGCCTCGAAGAGGTGATGGCCGCGGCGCGGCGCGACGAACGCACGGTGCTCACCCTGAGCGCGCGGCGGCCGCGCCGCTGGGCCGACGTGCCGGTGATCGGGATCGAGCGCGGCAATGAGGCGCCCGCCTTGCGCATGCTCGCGTCGTCTTGCGAACCGGCGGGAGCGCCCTTCAGCCGCTGTGGCGAATGCAACGCCCTGCTCGAGCCGAGACACGCGATCGAGGCGCGGGGCGAGGTGCCGGCCCGCGTCCTGCGGCGCGGCTCTCCGCTCCGCTACTGCCCCGGCTGCGGCCGCTGGTACTGGGACGGTTCGCACGTGCGGCACATCCGCGCCTGGCTGGAGTCCGCGCTCGGCCGCCCGCTCGGTGATGCGCCGCCTGCCCCGTGACCCGGCGCCCGAAGAGTGGAGGAGCGCGGCGGGCCCGGGACGAGCGAATCGCTTGCGCGCCCGTATGCTAGACTGCCGCGTCGACCAGCCGCGCCGCGCGCTTCGAGTACGTTCCTGCCCGCATGGACCTGAGCGTCATCCTCGTCAGTTACCGGTCGCGAGACCTCCTGCTCGCGTGCCTGCGCGGGCTGTGCCGTGAGATCGCGCAGGCGGGCGTGACCGCCGAGATCCTGGTGGTGGACAACGACTCGAACGACGGCACGCTCGAGGCTCTGGCCGCCGACTTCCCCGCCGTCCGCGTCATCGCCAACCGGGAGAACGCGGGCTACGCGCGCGCCGTGAACCAGGGCCTCCGCGCCACGACCGCCCCGTTCGCGCTGATCATGAATCCGGACTGCGAGCCGCGCCCGGGTCTGATCCGCGCCCTGCTCGATCACGTGGCCGCGCGGCCGCGCACGGGCATCGCCGGCCCGAAGATCCTGAATCCCGACTGCATCCCGCGGCCCGGCGCCTTGCGCGCGCTGCTCGACTACGCCCGTGCCCACCCGAAGGTGGGGATTGCAGCGCCCAAGATCTTCAACCCGCCGGGCGAGACGCTCGAGCTCTCGGCGCGCTCGTTTCCGAACGCGCTGACGTTCCTCTTCAACCGCTACTCGCTCCTCACCCGGCTCTGCCCCCGTAACCCCTTCACCCGCCGCTACCTGCTCACCGACTGGGACCACGATTCGGTGCGCGAGGTGGACTGGGTCTCGGGCGCCTGCATGCTGGCGCGCCGGACGGCGATCGAGCAGGTCGGCGGCATGGACGAGGCCTATTTCATGTTCAACGAGGACGTGGACTGGTGCCGTCGCATGAAGCAGGCCGGCTGGGCCGTCACGTTCGAGCCGGCCGCCGCGGTGGTCCACCGGATCGGCGCGAGCCGCACGAAGGTCGCGGCCCGGGTGATCTGGGCCCGTCATCTCGGCATGATCCACTACTTCCACAAGCACCATCCCACGAGCTTCCTGCTCTCGCTGCCGGCGGACGGCTTCATCCTGCTGCGCGCCCTGCTCATGATCGCGGCGAACGCGGTGAGGCCGCGCTGATGCCCTATTCCCTCTCGCTCGCGCTCGCCTCGTGCGCGCTGACGTCGGGGCTCACGCCCCTGATCACGGCGCTCGCCCGCCGGACCGGCGCGCTCGACCGGCCGGGTCCGCGCCGCATCCATCTCCAGCCGGTCCCGACGCTCGGCGGGATCGCGTTTCTCGTCGCTACCCTGGGGACCGCCTGGATCGCGCGGGTGCTGCCGGGCCCGGCTCGCGCGCTGGACGTGCGTCCTCTGACGGGGCTCACGCTTGCGGCACTTCCCCTGCTCGCGCTCGGGCTGGTCGACGATCTCCGCGGCGTCGGCCCGTGGACGAAGATCCTGTTCCAGATCTGCGCGGGGCTCGTGCTGGTCCACTTCGGCTACGGCGTGCCGAGGCTCACGAATCCGTTCGGCCCGGCGATCGAGGTCGGCGTCCTGAGCGGGCCGCTCGCGATCCTCTGGCTGCTCGTGGTGGTGAACGCGATCAATCTGATCGACGGGCTCGACGGGCTGGCCTCGGGTGTCGTCCTCATCGCGTCGGCCACGCTGTGGCTCGTCGGACGCATGCACGCGGATTTCTACGTGATGTTCCTCTCCGCGCTGCTCATCGGCACCACGCTCGGGTTCCTGCCGTGGAACTTCCCGCCTGCCCGCGTG
>DATKKO010000286.1:0-5845 GCA_035542955.1 Terriglobales bacterium | reverse complement strand
CACAGCCCGCGGCACGCGGGGCAGGAAGGACCGCCGATCGTGAGCGGTCCCCGGTCCGGAAGGCGTCGCCGCGGGCATGCTCCCCGCGTCCGGGCGCGGCGCGCGTGGTCGGCCGACCCGCGGCTGCCCTGGCGCCGCTGGTTCCCCGCGCTCGCCGCGCTCACGCTCCTGTTCCTCGCGCCGCTGCTCGTCCATTCCTGAGCCGTCCCCGGCCGGGGCGCGCGCGTCATCGCCGCCCGGGCGACCCGCAGGCCGATCCCGACTTGGCAGATTCTTAGCTTGGATGAAGCTCCGACTTAGTCTAGGCTAAGAGCGGATGCAGGATCTGACCCGCTCGAAGCAGGACTACCTCAAGGCCCTCTGGGTGCTCGGGCCCGGCGGCGCGCCGGTCTCGACCTCGTGCCTGGCCGCGCGACTCGGCGTGTCGGCGCCCTCGGTGACGAACATGCTCGCGCGCCTGGCCGCCGAGCGCCTCGTGGCCCATGCGCCCCGCGCGGGCGCGCGCCTCACCGCGCGCGGGCGTCGCGCCGCGTTGCGCATGGTGCGCCGGCACCGGATCCTCGAGACCTTCCTGGTCCGGGTCCTCGGCCTCGACTGGGCGGAGGTCCACGAGGACGCCGAGGTGCTCGAGCACCACGTGAGCGATCGCGTGCTCGAGGCGCTCGACCGCGTGGCGGGGCACCCGGTCGAGGATCCGCACGGAGCCCCGATCCCCGACGCGCGCGGCCACGTGCGCCGGCGCGCGCTCACGCCGCTCGTCGCGCTGCCGCGAGGGGCGCGGGCCCGCGTGCGCGAGGTCCCGCACGGCGACGGACGCCGGCTCGCGCGCTGGAAGGAGGTCGGGCTCGTGCCCGGCGCGGCGATTCGCGTGGTCGAGGTGCGTCCCCCGGAGGGCGTTCTCATGCTCGAGATCGCGGGCCGGCGGCTGGTGACCTCGATGGCCGCGCTCGAGGGCGTGCGCGTGGAGGCCGGACGCGGAGGCGCGCGTGGCTCCTGATCTCGGCGCGCGCTCGCTGCCCGAGCTGCACGGCACGGTCGCGATCCCGCCCGGCCGGAGCTGGCTCAAGCGCCTGATCGCCTTCTCCGGTCCGGCGTACCTCGTGAGCGTCGGCTACATGGATCCGGGCAACTGGGCCACGGACCTCGCCGGCGGCGCGCGCTTTGGCTACCGGCTCATCTGGGTGCTGCTGCTCAGCAACCTCATGGCGATCCTGCTCCAGACGCTGGCGGCGCGCCTGGGCGTCGTCACCGGCAAGGACCTCGCCCAGGCCTGCCGCGACGCCTATCCGCGCGCGCTCGCGATCCCGCTGTGGGCGCTGGCCGAGATCGCGATCGCGGCCTGCGACCTCGCCGAGGTGCTGGGCGCCGCGATCGCGCTCAAGCTGCTGTTCCATCTGCCGCTGCTCGCGGGCGTGCTGCTCACGGCCCTGGACGTGCTCCTGCTCCTCGGGCTCTCGCGGCTCGGCGTGCGCCGGCTCGAGGCGGTGATCCTCGTGCTCATCGCCACCATGGGCGCCTCGTTCGCGATCGAGATCGCCTGGTCGCATCCGGCCTGGGGCGAGATCCTGCGCGCCTTCGTTCCCCGCGGCGACGACGGCACGTTCCAGCTCGCGGGGCGCGCCCCCGAGGGCGGCTGGTCGCTGTTCGGGCTGCACGGCGATTCGCTCTACGTGGCGATCGCGATCCTCGGCGCCACCGTGATGCCGCACAACCTGTACCTGCACAGCGCGCTCGTGCAGAGCCGCATGGTGGCGCAGTCCACCGAGGGCAAGCGCCAGGCCGCGCGCATGAACCTGGTCGACTCGGGCGTCGCGCTGAACGCCGCGTTCTTCGTGAACGCGGCGATCTTGGTGCTCGCGGCGGCCGTGTTCCACGCCCGCGGGTATCACGGTGTCGCGCGGCTCGAGGACGCCTACCGGCTGCTCGCGCCGCTGCTGGGGACGAGCCTCGCTTCGACGCTGTTCGCGGTGGCGCTGCTCTCCTCCGGCCAGTCGAGCACGATCACCGGCACGCTCGCCGGCCAGGTGGTGATGGAGGGATTCCTGCGCATGCGCCTGCAGCCTTGGGTGCGGCGCCTCGTCAGCCGGCTGCTCGCGATCGTGCCGGCGGCGCTGGTGATCGGGATCCAGGGGGAAGGGAGCGTCGACGCGCTGCTCGTGCTCTCGCAGGTGATCCTGAGCCTGCAGCTCTCGTTCGCCGTGCTCCCACTCGTGATCTTCACGGGCGACCGCGCCCGGATGGGCGAGTTCGTGAACCCGCGCTGGCTGTCCGTCCTGGCCTGGGTCACGGCACTCCTCATCCTCGGGCTGAACGGCAAGCTGGTCGCGGACACCGTGGCGGGGTGGAGCGCCGCCGCGGGGCACGCGTGGTGGTTCGGCGCGCTGGCCGTGCCCGCGATCGTGCTCCTTCTCGCGCTGCTCGTCGCCGTGGTGGGGCTGCCTCTGGCGCGCCGGCTCGTGCCGCGGCTCGCGGCGCTCCCCGAGCGTCTCCCGCCGTTCGTGCCGGCGCTGCCGGGGCGCGCGCAGCCAGCGGCGCGCGCCGTGGTGCCGACCGGACCCCGCCGCGTGGCCGTCGCGCTCGAGCTGGGTGCGGCCGACCCGGCCGTGCTCGAGAACGTGCGCGGCATGGCGCTGCCCGCCGACGCGCGCGTGCTGCTCACGCACGTGGCGGAGAGCGCGGCCAGCCGGTATCTCGGTCCCGAGAGCTCGGACGAGGAGCACCGCGAGGACCTCCAGTCGCTCGAGCGGCTGGCGGCGGATCTGCGGCGCATGGGGCTCGAGGTCGACGTGGCGCTGGGCCACGGCGACGTGAAGACGGAGCTGGCGCGCATCGTGAACGGGTGGAAGGCCGACCTGCTCGTGACCGGATCGCACGGGCACCGGCTGCTCGGCGACCTGTTCCTCGGCTCGACCGCATCGGGCATCCGGCACCGGGTCTCGTGCCCCGTGCTCACGGTTCGCGGATCGCGCGTCCGTCCCGGCGCGCGCGTGTGAGGCTCCGGGCATCACGCCTCGATCGCACGGGCCGATCGGTCCCGCGCTCGACATCGCGCGCGAGGTCCGATGACGCGCGCCTTCGATCGCGCGCCCACGTTGGCAGCCGCGCCGGGGGGACGTAGACTGCCGCTCGTGAGCGAGCGCAGCCATTTCGGCCGGCTGGTCGGATCCATCTCCGACGTGCTCGATGCCGGGATCGAGGTCCTGCCCGCGTTCGAGATGGCGGTGATCCAGGTGCTCGACGGCACGGATCGCCCGGGCGAGTGGCCGGCCGTGCGCCGACGTCTGCGCGCGGAGGGCATCCGCTGCGTGCAGCATCGCGGCGTGCTCCTGCTGCCCCCCGGCGAGCTGGACCAGCTCTCGTCGGTGGGCTTCTTCCGCGGCTTCGACGAGGTCTACCTCTGCAGCGAGTGGAACGACGAGGTCGAGGCCTTCCCGGGACGCATCACCAGCGACCTCGTCGACTTCGGCGAGGCCACGCCCATCGGGCTCGAGGACTGGATGCTCGAGGTCCGATGCCTGCTCGCGCTGGGCGACGGCGATGGATTGAATTTCGCCACGCCGGACGCCGATCTCGCCGATCGGCTGCGCGCGCGCTTCAAGCCCGCGCCCGTGCGATGACCTGCGAGGGCGCGTCCCGGCTCGTCGCGCTGGAGCTGGCCGGCCCCGCCGGACCGCTCGAAGGCCTGCTCCAGGAGTGCGAGGGTCGTCCCGGATCGTTCGCCGCGCTCGTCTGCCATCCGCATCCGCTCTTCGGCGGCACCATGCACAACAAGGTCGTGCACCGCGTGGCCGCCACGCTCTTCGACCGGGGCGCCATCGTGCTACGCTTCAATTTCCGCGGCGTCGGAGCGAGCGCGGGGCGCCACGACCGCGGGCGGGGCGAGTTGGACGACGCGCGCGCCGCGTTGCGGGCGTTGCGCGCGCGCGTGGCCGGCGTGCCGGTGGTGGTGGGAGGGTTCTCGTTCGGCGCAGCAGTGGCCGCCCGGCTCGCGGCCTCCGAGCCCGACCTCGCGGCGGTCGTGCTCGTTGCTCCTCCGGTCACGGAGGGCGGGGTCGAGGCCATGCGCGCCTCGGCGCTCCCCAAGCTCGTGATCCAGGGCACGGCGGACGACGTCTGCCCACTCGCGACGCTGGAGCCCGAGTTCGCGGCCTGGGCGGAACCGAAGAAGCTGACGAGGGTCGATGGCGCAAACCATTATTTCGACGGGCAATTGGTCGCGCTGGGTGAGGCAGTGCTGGAAGGTCTGGCCGCGCTGCCCGCAGGACTGCCTTCATGAACCACGTGAAGTGGATCCCGATCCTGTCCACGCTTCTGCTGCTCGGGTCCTGCGGCGCGCCCGCGCGGCGGACCCCCGCGCGCGAGAGCTTCGGATCGAATCCACTGTGGAACGACGGGAGGGCCGAGGTCTCGATCTTCGCCGGGTCCGACGCGATCGATCCCGCGAGCCGGAACGCGCGCGCGCGGCTCGTGGTCGCGCGGGCGGCCGCGGGTGCGGCCGCGTTCCTCGTGCGGTTTTCGATCGTGCCTTCGCCGTCCGCCCCGGGCGACAGCACGACCACGCTCGCGACGCTCGACGCGCAGAGCCTCGAGCCCTCACGCCTGGTCGTGACGCGGATCCGCGGAGCGGACACGACGGTCGTGACCACCTCGCCTGCGGGACCCGACTCCGTGCGGGTCGCGATCGAGTCGCGCGGGACGTCGCACGGCGGTGGCGCCGCCGTGTGGCGCTGGCCGGACTCGAAGCGTCCGCGCGCGTACGCGGACGCGCTGCCGGTCTGGCTGCGCCAGTGGGCGGGGGAGAAGACGAACTTCGAGATGCCCATCTGGCTCGTTCCCGGGCTGGGCTCGGTCACCCGCCCGGACGCGACTCCCGCGCCGGTCGACGCGGAGGTGCGGAGGATGGACGGCGGGATCGTGGTGACGCCCGCCGGCCGCTTCGACGCGATCGAGTTCGCGGTCGCGCGGGACGGCGAGGCCGACGCCTTCTGGTTCTCCGCGGCGTACCCTCACGAGCTGCTCAAGGTCCTCACCGCGGGGCACCTCGCGTTCGAGCTGCGGAGCCGCGAGCGCCTCGCGGGCGCGGCCCCCTCATCACGATAGCGCCCGCCACGCTCGTCCCGGTCCCGGGCGCGCTGGTCCCGGCCGCTGGGAGCGCCGGCGGCGGCTGGGCTAGAATCGCCGGGCTTTTTCGCCGCCCGACCGTCGTGGAGCGGGCTGCGCGCCGGCTCCGGATCCCAGGAGGACGTTTGAAGCGCACCCAGTGGTTGGTTCTCGTCGTCGTGGCCGCGGTGGTCGTGGCCGCGGGATGGATGTGGCGGTCGCGAGCGGGGCGCGACGCTCCGCGCTACCGCACCGCCGACGTCGAGCGCGGGGCGATCGAGTCCACCGTGTCGGCGACGGGGACCGTGCAGCCCGTCGAGCAGGTGGAAGTCGGCAGCCAGGTGAGCGGCACGGTGTATCGGCTCCACGCCGACTACAACTCGAAGGTGGAGGCCGGGCAGGTGCTCTGCGAGCTCGAGCCGTCCGGGTTCCGCGCGCGGGTTGCGCAGAACGAGGCCGCGGTGGCGCGCGCGGAGGCGGCGCTCGAGGACGGCAGGCGCCAGCTGCGGCGGGCGAACGAGCTGTCGAAGCAGAACCTGGTCTCGCAGGCCGATCTCGAGACGGCCGAGGTCACCGTGCAGCAGCGGGAGGCGGACCTCAAGGCCGCGCGCGCGCAGCTTGCCGCGACGCGTGTCGACCTGCAGAACTCCGTGATCCGCGCCCCCATCTCCGGCGTCGTGATCTCGCGCAACATCGACCTCGGCCAGACCGTGGCCGCGAGCCTGCAGGCGCCCAAGCTGTTCGT
>DATKKO010000285.1:0-9803 GCA_035542955.1 Terriglobales bacterium | reverse complement strand
CGAGATTGATCCCGAGATTGTAGGTGAGCGCGCGCACCGGATGCCGATTGTAGAGATCGGTGACCCAGCTCAGGCTCGCGTTCATGTAGCTCGGCGGCTGCACGAAGAGGTTCGACGAGATCGGCGAGAGCGCATGCCGGGCCCCGCTCTCGCGGAAGTGGAAGTCGTACGTTCCGGCCATGGTCCAGGAGAGGAGGTTGTCCAACCGGTTCACGGTGTCGCCCTTCTTGATCTTCGCCTGGAAGCGCTGGTCGAGCGACCACGAGAGCGGCCCGAGACCGCCGACCGGGGTGTAGGACGCCGCGAGGTTCGGCGAGACGATGTGCCGCAGCCCCTGCACGCCGAAGACACCGGGCTTGAACGTGCCGTACAGGGTCGTGCCCATGGAGGCGCCGCCGGACCAGGACGTGTTGCGGATCCACGGCGTGCCCGCGGTCGGGAACGGTGACGGACCGGGTCCGTTGGCGCGGAACCGGGTCGACGTGATCGTGGTCAGGCCCCGGATCGAGGGCTGGAAGTTCAGCCAGCCGAAGAGCTGGCGCGAGTCGGTGAGGCTGCCGTTCGCGGTGAAGTCCCGGGTGGTGGTGATGAACTGTCCGAGCGTGGTGATCGAGTCCCGCAGCGAATCGCTCGTGAGCGTGTGCGCCGCGACGTAGGCCTGGTGCTGCGTGGACGCGACGTACTGGCCGTTGAGCCCGAGATACATCGTGCGCAGCGCGTTCTTGAGCGGCGTGTGCTGGAGCAGACCGAGGCTGCCGATCGCCCGCGTCGGGAAGGAGATCGAGATGTTGGGGTTGGATCCCGTGAGGTTCGCTTGCTGGGCGAGGGTCCCGATGGGCTGGGTCGCCGCAGCCGCCGCGTCGAGCAGGGTCTGGTCCGCGTCGAGGTCCTGCCGGCGGTCGAGGATGAAGTTGAACGTGGCCCAGTCCGCGGTGTGCGAGAGCGCCAAGCTCGAGGTGAGGAACCGGTTCAGCCGCTGCGACAGCGAGCGCCCGAAGCGGTCGCTCGAGTTGTAGTTCTTGCTCGAGACGAACGAGCCGCGCCCCACCAGCCGCGTGCGCGGCGAGATCTCCTGCGAGTGCTCGGCGTCGAAGTCCCAGTTCTCGCTCCGGTTGAACGGACTCTCGTCGCGGGCGAAGCTGCCGCGGAAGCTCCCCTCGAGGCGGTAGAGCAGCTTGTACTCGCCCTCGCCGCGCAGCACCCAGGAGGGATCGGCCTGGTAGTAGTCGCCCGAGCCCGTGAGATCCATGTAGTCGTTCGGCGCCCAGTAGTAGCCCGCGTTGCGCAGGAACTGCCCGGCCTGGTTGTTCAGGCCGAACTCGAATTGCGGGAAGAGGAAGCCCGAGTGCCGGCCCGGCTTCACCGGGAACACCCAGAAGGGCAGCGCGAGCAGGGGGACGTTCTCGATGTAGAACACCACCGGCTTCGCCACCAGCTTGTCCTTCAGATAGATCTTCATCCAGCGCGCAGAGAAGTGATAGTGCGGCTTCGCCAGGTTGCAGGTGCTGTACGAGCCGTGCATCACGTCCAGCTCGTCCTCGCCGACCTTGCGGATCCGGTCGCCGCGATAGATCCCCTTCTCGTACGCGGTCTCGGCCTCGTAGATCGTGCCGACCCGGGTCCCCAGGTCGTAGCTCATCAGCCGGCCGTTCACCTCCTCGGCGTGCTCCCCCAGCACCGGCTTGCCCTCGGCCACGAGCGTCTGCTTGTCCACGTCGTACCGCACGCTCGCCGAGTGCAGCTCGAGGTCCTGGTAGACGAGATGGGCCGCCTGGTCGAGCACGATGGTGTTGCGGGGGACCTGGAACTCGATGCGCCCCGCGTCGTAGTCGACGAGCTCCTTCTTCGCGGCGATCGTGTCCCCGACCGCGACGGCGAGATGGTAGGAGCCCTTCGCGTGACCCTGGACGCGGGCGCGGTCGATCTTGCGGTCGCGGAAGAACACGGTGATCGTGTCCCCCGAGGCCTCGTTGCGCTCGGCGGTGCGGCCGCTCTGCGGGGCGGCCGTGTACAGGTTCTGCGCCTTGCCGATCGCGACCAGGCTGTCGATGTCGTTGTGGGTGAAATACACGCTCACCGTGTCGCCGGTGAGCCGGCTGGCCTCGCCGATGCTGGAGGGACGGCTGCCGACGTAGTCCATGATCGCCTTCGGCCGCACGATCACCTCCTTGATCATGCGCTTCTCGGTCACGAACTCGAGCGAGTCGCCGGTCACGGTGGTCTGGTCGTCCCATGCCCGCGGACGGCCGGTGAGCCAGCCCCGCTGCGCCACGTCGTCGAACAGGGCGTGCTCGCCGCGGGCCTGGAGCGTGTCGCGCGAGACCCGCACGGAGTCGATGGCCTCGGCCGTGCGGCGCTCGGTGTCCACCACGAGCCTGACCGCGCGCAGCTCGATCACCCGGTTGTCGTCGGTCCGCGAGCGCAGCACGGGCTCGCCGGTCGCCACCGCGATCTTCGTGTCCCGGTCGTAGTCCACCGCGCTCGCGTCCATCTCCGTCCGGTTCTTCTCGTCCACGCCGTGAACGTGATCGCGCGCCTCCACCCGCGAGGAGTCGCGCACGTACACGGCGCGGTCGCTGCGTAGCGTGAGCGTGCTGTCCCGGCCGTGCACGGGTCCCGCCAGCTCGGCCCGGCCCGTCGCCCGGTCGTAGGTCCCGGCGGGCGCCTCGAGCACCGCGCCCCTGTCGACGAGCCGGACGTTTCCGGTGACGAAGAGCCGGTCCTCGTTCTCCGAGTAGGACGCATGCTCGCAGGTCAGGGTGGTGAGGCTGTCCACCATCTTCACGCGCCCGTCGAGGTAGAGCATGCCCTGGGCCTTGAGGTAGCGGCCCGCGTCGGCGGTGAGCACGGTCTTGCGGCGCGTGATCACCACGTTGCCGTTGAGCATGACGATGTCGCCTTCGGGGCCGTGGCTGCCAGTCACGTTGTCGGCCGCGATGTGCAGCGGCGGCTCGCCCGGGGGATCGGAGGCGGGCTCGGCGAGCGCAGCGGGGGCACCCATGCAGAGCATGGGTCCGGCGAGCGCGAGGAGGAGCGGGCCGAGACCGGCGGCGAGCCACCGCCTCACAGCCATTCTCCCGGCGCTCCTCCGAAGGCCTCCATCGCGTCGGCCACGGCGAAGAGCGAGCCGCACAGCAGCACGCGCGCCCCGGACGCGGCACCCTCCTTCGCCGTGACGGCCAGCTCGGCCTCGAGCGCCTCGACCACGCCCGGCGCGTGCCGCGAGGGCTGACCCGCCGCCGCGAGGCGCACGCCCAGCTCGTCGGAGGGCATCGCGCGGGCGTCGCGGGACTGCGTGGTCACGACGCGTCCCGGCGCGACCCAGCCCTCGAGCGCCCGGGCGATCGCCTCGACGTCCTTGTCGCGCGAGAGCGCGAGCACGAGCGACGAGGGCGGAGGGAACCCCAGGTCCTCGCTCCAGGCCCGCCGGAGCGCGGCGAAGCCGTCCGGGTTGTGCGCGCCGTCCCACCAGAGCGCCGGCTCGCCCGGGCACGGCTCGAGCCGGCCGGGCCAGCGCACGCTCGCGAATCCCTCGACCACCGCCTCGCTCTCGATCTCCACGCCCACCTCGGTCAGCTCCGAGAGCGCGGCCAGGGCCGTGCGGGCGTTCGCGAGCTGATGGCGCCCGCGCAACGGGCAGGTCAGATCGAGCTGGCCCCAGGGCGGAACCCGGCCCGCGAAGCGCATGCCGGCGGCCTCCTGCCCGCGCCACTCGAGGCGCGCGCGCCCAGCCGCGAGCACGAGTGGCGCGCCGCGCTCCTCCGCGGCGCGCGCGATCACGTCCGCCGCCGGTCCCGGCTCGAGCCCGCTGACGACCGGCACGTCGGGCTTGACGATGCCCGCTTTCTCGACGGCCACGCGCTCGACCGTGTCGCCCAGCAGGTCGGCGTGATCGATCCCCACCGCGGTGACGACCGCGAGCGCCGGCTCGATCACGTTGGTCGCGTCGAGGCGGCCGCCGAGGCCGACCTCGACGATCGACCACTCGGCTTCACGCGCCGCGAAGTCGTCGAAGGCGAGCGCCGTGCAGACCTCGAAGAAGGTGCGGTCCCTGCCCTCGGGCAGCCGGTTCACCAGCTCGAGGCGCCGGGTGAGGCGCTTCTCGTCCGCCCACTGTCCGTCCACGCGGATGCGCTCGCGGAAATCGACCAGGTGCGGCGAGGTGAACAGCCCGGTGCGCACGCCCGACTCGCGCAGCACGCGCTCGAGGATCGCGCAGACCGAGCCCTTGCCGTTCGTGCCGGCCACGTGCACCGAGGCCCACTCGGACTGCGGATCGCCGAGCGCGGCGAGCAGTGCGCGCGTGCCGTCGAGCCCGAGCTTGTCGCGGCGCCGCTCGAGGCCGTACAGCGCCTCGAGGGATTGCTGGAGGCTCAGTGCCGTGGCGCGACCTCCGTCACCGCCGCGATCGGCGGCGCCGGAGTCGGCGGCCCGGACGCCTGGGCCGCCGGGGCGGCCGCGGATCGCCCGAAGCCGCGGGTCGAGCGCCAGAAGAACTCGAGCAGGCGATCGACCTCCTCGCGCATCCGCTTGCGGTGGACCACCCGGTCGATGAAGCCTTTCTCGCGCACGAACTCGGCGCGCTGGAAGCCCTTCGGCAGCTCCTCGCCGATCGTCTGCCGGATCACGCGCGCCCCGGCGAAGCCGACGAGCGCACGGGGCTCGGCGATCACCACGTCGCCGAGCGACGCGTACGAGGCGAGCACGCCGGCCGTCGAGGGATCGCTGAGGATCGAGAGATAGGGCAGACCCTCGTCCTGGAGTCGGGCGAGCAGGGCCGAGGTCTTCACCATCTGCATGAGCGAGAGGATGCCCTCCTGCATGCGCGCCCCGCCGGTCGAGGAGACGATCACGAGCGCGCGCCGCTCGGCGATCGCGGCCTCGATCGAGCGCGCCACCTTCTCCCCGACCACGGACCCCATGCTCCCGCCCATGAAGAAGAAGTCCATGATCGCCAGGCTCACGGGCTTTCCGCCGATCGTGGCGACGCCCGAGAGCGCGGCGTCGTTCATGCCCGTCTCCTTCCGCGCGAAGCGGATGCGGTCGGGATAGCGCATCTTGGCGTCGCGGAACTCGAGCGGGTCGCCCGCCACCAGCGAGGCGTCACGCTCCTCGAAGGTGCCCGGGTCGGCGAGGAAGCCGAGGTAGACGCGGGCCGGGACCCGGAAGTGATGGTCGCAGTGCGGACAGGTCCAGAGGTTCTCCTCCAGCACGGTCTGGAAGAGGGCCTCGCCGCATCCCTCGCACTTGGTCCACAGGCCTTCGGGGACCTCGCTGCGCTCCTCTTTCTTCCGGGTCTTGACCCGGGTCCGTTCGCGTTTGAGCCAGGACATCGTCAGGCCGGATCTCCTCCGGGCGCTCCGGATCCGGCGCCGGATCGGGCCGCTTCCGAGCCCGGATCGCGCGCCGATTCCTCCCATGCCATGAGCAGCGCGTCCTCTCCCGTGTCACGATAATACCCGCGGCGCAGGCCCGCCAGCCGGAAGCCGTACGCGCGATAGAGGGCCTGAGCGGGGAAGTTCGAGACCCGCACCTCGAGCGTGAGGCGGACCGCGCCCATCGCGCGGACGCGCCCGATCAGGTCCTCGAGCAGCGCGCGGGCCACGCCGCGGCGGCGCACCTCCGGAACCACGGCCAGGTTGCCGAGGTGGGCCTCGCCGAGCCCGACCCAGGCGACGAGATAGCCGGCCAGCGTGCCGTCGAGCTCGGCCACGCGCGCCCAGGTCATGGCCTGGGCCAGCTCGGAGCGGAAGAACGACTCGGGCCACGGATCGCTGAACACGCGGCGCTCGACCCGGGCGATCGCGGGCAGGTCGGCGGCGGCGAGCGGGCGGATCCGCAGCGGCTGCCCCGCGAGCACGGCGCGGCGCACGCGCTCTTCGGCCTGCGCGGGACGCACGTAGAGCGGACGCGGAGGATCGGCGCGGCCGGGCAGGCCGGCCGCGGGCCCGAGCCTCGCGCGCGCCGCGGCGGCGAGGTCGAGCGCGGAGAGGCCGCCGCAGCGCCACGGCGGCTCCGTGCTCCCGGGGGCGAATTGCTCGAGCGCCCCGCGCTCCCGCGCGGCCCCCGGCCCGACGAACCACACGGCCGCGCCGCGCGCGAGCGCGCCCCGAGCCTCCGCGGTCGCGGCGAGCACGTCGGTCACCGGCCCGACACGAGGGGCCGCGAGCAGCGCCGCCCCCTGCCGCGCGTCGGCGCGGAAGAACCCGGCGTAGAGGTCGCGCCGGCCGCCCGGCACGAGCGGCACGAGCAGCGTACGCGGCGGCAGCGGTCGCTCGCGCGCCGCCCCGTGCGCGAGCGCCGCGAGCGACGAGGCACCGGTCAGCTCCGCCCCCGCGGCGAGGGCCAGAGCCTCGGCCGTGGCCAGCCCCACGCGCACTCCGGTGAACGACCCGGGACCGAGATCCGCGGCGATCCAGGCCAGCTCCCGGGCGTCGACGCCGGAGCGGGCCAGCGCGCGTTCCACGAGCGGCACGAGGCGCCGCGTATGATCGGACCCACGGCCCCCTGGGCCGTGGGTGCCCCCCACGTCCTCCGTCTCGTGCGCGCGCGATTCGCCTCCCGGCCCGCAGACCAGCACCTCGACGTGCGAGGTCGCCGTCTCGAGCGCGAGGCCGGGGCCCGCGCCCGGAACGACGGGCGCCGCGGCGCGAAGCTCCGTGCTCGCGCCTGGCGCCGCGCTTCCCGCGCGATCGCTCACGGGACCTCGACCAGCGGCAGCGCGCGCCACCGGGCGAGGAGCTGCGCGCCGCGCGGACCGCGGCCCTCGGCGTCGATCGCCCGCTCCGCCGCGGAGCGGATCTCGAAGCGGAGCGCGAGCGCGTCCGCTCGCAGCGAGGCGGGCAGCTTCTCGCCCCATTCCACCGCGAGCACGCCGCGCTCGAGCCGCTCCTCGAGCCCGAGATCCGCGACGTCGATCTCCGGCACGCGGTAGAGGTCCAGATGGAAGAGCTCGAGACGGCCGCGATACTCGTTGAGCAGCGTGAACGAGGGGCTGCGCACGCGCGCGGCGACGCCGAGACCGCGCGCGAGGCCCGCGACGAAGCGCGTCTTGCCCGAGCCGAGCGGCCCGCTGAGCGCGAGCACGTCCCCCGGAGCGAGCCCGGCGGCGAGCGCCTCGCCCAGCGCCTCGGTCGCCTCCGCCGAGGCCGTGATCCGGAGGCCGGCCGGCGGCCGGGCGTCTCCCGCGCTCACGGGGTGCGTGGCGTGAGCGTCAGCAGCGGCAGCACCATCTCCTCGATCGAGATGCCGCCGTGCTGGAGGGAGCCGCGGTACTGGCGCTCGAACTCGTGGAAGCGGGTCGGATAGACGAAATAGAAATCCTCGCGGGCCAGCACGTAGTTCTTGTTCACGGCGTCGTCGGGCAGCATGTAGTCCATCGGCCGCCGCACGATGACGGCCTGCTTCGGATCGCAGTTCAGGTTCAGGCCGAACTTGTAGCGCAGGTTGGTCGACGTGTCCCGGTTGCCGTAGACCAGCGCCGCCCGGCGCCCGACCACGGCGCCGTGATCGGTGGTGAGGACGACGGTCGTGTCCTGGGTCGCGAGCGCGCGGAAGATGTCGTAGAGCGGGCTGTGGACGAACCACGCGCGCATCACCGAGCGGAAGGCGGCCTCGTCGGGCGCCAGCTCCTGCAGGATCTCGCTCTCCGAGCGGCCGTGCGCAAGGATGTCGATGAAGTTGAAGACCAGGCTGACGAGATCGAGCCCGCTCAGCGAGTTGATCTGCCGGCGCGTGGCGTTGGCCTCGCCCTGGTCGTAGATCTTGATGTACTTCATGGAGCGCTCGCCGCCCGGCATGAGCCGCGCGAGCTGCGCGTCGAGGAGCTGGCGCTCGAACCGGTTCCGGGTGCGCTCGTCCTGGGTGGTCTCCTGCCACATGTCGGGATGGCGCTGCTTGAGCTGCGCCGGCAGCAGCCCCGAAAAGATGGCGTTGCGCGAATAGGGCGTCGCCGTCGGCAGGATCGAGCAGTAGTACTCGCGGTGGATCTCGAACAGGTCCTCGAGCAACGGCTCGAGCGTGAACCACTGGTCCAAGCGCATGCAGTCGATCACGATGAAGAACACCCGCCGCCCCTCGCGCAGATGGGGCACGACCGCGCGCGCGATCACGTCGGTCGAGAGCGGCGGGCTCCCCTCGGCGCCGCGGACCCAGTGGGGATAGTGCTCCTCGACGTAGCGGCCGAAGTCGATGTTCAGGCTGCGCCGAAGGTCGGCGTGCGACTGCTTGAAGCCCGCGTCCGCCCCGGCATCGAAGCGCACGTCCCAGCGGGCCACGTCCACGGCAAGATCCACCCAGCCCGGCCAGTCGAGACGGCGCAGATCGAGCGACTGCCAGCGCTGGTTCTCGCTTACGTAGTCGCGCGCGCGCTGGTGGTCCTGCAGCTTCTGCGCGTCGAACACCCGCTTGCAGGCGAGGAAGACCTGCGACGGATTCACCGGCTTGATCAGGTAGTCGGTGATCTGCCGGCCCAGCGCCTCGTCCATGAGCGATTCCTCCTCGCTCTTGGTGATGAGGATCACCGGCAGATCGAGGGCGCGCGCCTTGATCCGGCCCAGCGTGGCGAGTCCGCCCAGGCCGGGCATCATCTCGTCGAGCAGGACGACGTCGTAGCGGTTGCGCTCGAGCTCGGCCAGCGCGTCCTCGCCGTTGGGGACTGCGGTGACGTCGAAGCCGCGCTGCTCGAGGAACTTGATGTGCGGCCGGAGCAGGTCGATCTCGTCGTCGGCCCAGAGGATCTGACGTCGGGTCTCGTCCATGGAGGCGGTACCGGGGTGCGGGGAGCTTCATATGCTACACCGGTCGCGGCGATCCGGGTCGCGGGAATCGACGTCATCATAGCGCCGGCGTTCGGGGCCGCAAACGAGCCCGTGGCCGATCCGAGGGCCGACTCCAGCCGCGGGCCGGGAGGACTCGACGAGCGATGTCCCCGTGCCCGCCCCCGAACCCTCACGTCTTCCGCGGGGCGGTCGTTGACCCTTCCCTGACATCGGACCTACGCTCCCGGCTCTCTCGGCGCCCATCCGCACACCGAACGAAGGAGCACCCATGCGAGCTCGTCCGCTCCCGCTCGCGGCTCTCGTTTCCGCCGCTCTGTTCGCCGCGATCTCCTGCTCCCACCCGGCCGGCGACTCCGGTCCTCCCGCCGCCGCGGCGCCGGCTCTCGAGAGCGTGAGCCCCGACTCGATCGCCGCGGCGATCTCGGTCCTGGCCGCCGATTCGATGGAGGGACGCGGCACGGCCACGCCGGGATACGATCGCGCGGCGCGGTGGGTGGCCGCGCGCTTCCAGGCGCTCGGGCTCGAGCCGGGCGGGGCCGACGGAGGATGGCTCCAGTCCGTGCCCTTGCGGCGCAGCGCGGTGGTCGGGGATTCGTGCGCGCTGTGGCTGGATGCCCAGCCGAGCCGCGACTACCAGTGGGCTCGCGACTACCTGATGTCGCCCGATCCCATCCGCGAGCGATCCGAGGTGGAGAGCGCGCTCGTGTTCGCGGGCTTCGGCGTGGTCGCGCCCGAGCTGAACCACGACGACTACGCCGGGCTGGACCCGCGGGGAAAGATCGTCGTCCTCCTCTCCGGCGCGCCCGCGACCTTCCCCGCGGATCCGCGCGCCTACGACTCGGCCACGTTGCTCAAGCAGCGAAACGCGGCCGAGCGCGGCGCGGTGGGCATCCTCACCGTGCGCACGGACGCCGACGAGGAGCGCACGCCGTGGGAGGAGGCCGTGCGCCGCAGCCGCTTCGCGGCCATGCGCTGGACCGACGACCGGGGCCACCCGCACGACGTGTTCCCCTCGCTCGAGGT
>DATKKO010000284.1:0-2588 GCA_035542955.1 Terriglobales bacterium | reverse complement strand
CCGGGCGCTCGAGCGGGCCGACCTCGAGATCACCGCCGTGTCCGCGCACGCGTACGCCTTCCTCGCCGACCGCTACGCCGTGCTCGCCTGCGGCGCCTCGATGGGCCTGGGCGTGGGCCCGGTCGTGGTCGCGCGCGAGCCGCGCACGCTCGCCTCGCTGCGCGGCCGCCGCGTCGCGATCCCCGGTCCGCTCACCACCGCGGCGCTCCTGCTGCGCTGCGAGTGCCCCCAGTGCGTGCCGGTCGAGGTGAGGTTCGACCGCATCCCGGCCGCGGTCGCGTCGGGCGAGATCGAGGCGGGCGTGATCATCCACGAGAGTCAGCTCACGTACGCGGACGAAGGGCTCGTCAAGGTGCTGGACTTCGGCGAGCTGTGGCGGGATCGCGACCACCTGCCCGTCCCGCTGGGGCTCGACGTCGTGCGGCGCGATCTGGGCGCGGACCTCATGCGCGCGGCGAGCGCGGGGTTCCGCGCCTCGATCGAGGCCGCGCTCGATCACGAGGACGACGCCATCGCCTACGCGCTCCGCTTCGGGCGCGGGCTGGATCGCGAGCGGGGCCGGCGCTTCGTGCGCATGTACGTGAACGAGCTGACGCTCGACCTGGGCGAGACGGGGCGCCGCGCGCTCGAGCGCCTCTACGCGCTCGCCTGCGCGGCCGGGGCGATCGAGCGCGCGCCCGCGATCGAGGTGATCTGACTCGCCGGCGCGGCCGGCGGCCACGCGCGCGACCGTGGACGGCGGCGGAGCGGGTCCTACGCCCCCAGCTTCTCGCGCAGACGCCGCGCGCGCGCGCGGCTCACGGGCAGCTCGGTCTTCGCCTCGTCCTTGAGCTGCAGCCGCCACGTGCCCGCGAAGCCCGGGCGCAGCGCGGCGGCGTAGTCGAGGTTCACGATCACGGCGCGGTGGATGCGCACGAAGTGGCGGGGGTCCAGGCGCTGCTCGAGCTGGTCGAGCGTGAAGTCGACGTAGTGACGCTTCCCGGCAGTGGCGGCGACCACCAGCTTCGCCTCCGCGGCGAACCACATCACCTCGCTCGCCCGCAGGATCAGCTGGCGGTTGCCGAGGCGCACGACGAGGCGCTCGACCCGCTCCTCCTCCGCCCGCGACAGCGAGCCCAGCAGCCGCTCGAGCCGGCGCGACAGCTCGGCCGGATCCGCCAGCGCGCGGCGCGCGCGCTCGAGCGCCTCGACCAGGCGCTCGCGGCGGAAGGGCTTGAGCAGGTAGTCGACCGCGTTCTCCTCGAACGCGCGCACCGCGTACTGGTCGTAGGCGGTGAGGAAGATCACGGCCGGGCGCCGCTCCAGGCTCGCGAGCAGGGCGAAGCCGTCCTCGACCGGCATCTGGATGTCGAGCAGGATCGCGTCGGGCGCGGTCGCCACGAGCACGCGACGCGCCTCCGCGGCCGACCCCGCCTCCCCCACCACCTCCGCGCCGCCGATCTCGGCGAGCAGCCGGCGGACGCGGGCGCGCGCCAGCGGCTCGTCGTCCACGATCACCACGCGCAGCAAGTCCATTGCGCCAGGATTACCACGTGAGCGCGAACCCCGCCACGAGCATGCGCCGCGCGAAGTAGGACTCGCGGCTCACGCGCTGCGTGTAGTCCGCGTTCCAGTCGTACTCGAGCACGTTGCGGATGCCCAGCACGTTCAGGCCCTCCAGGTAGGCCGCGCACGTGCTGCTCGGCCGCAGGCCCAGGACGTGCGGCGGCTCGAGCAGCCGCGTGACGCGCAGGTCGAGGCGGTGGTAGGGCGGGATGCGCGCCGAGTAGTTCTCGCCGAAGACCGGGAACCACAGGCCGCGCACGGCGTCCCACCTCCGCCCGACGACCGGCGTGTAGGGCTGGCCCGAGCCGTACCCGTAGCGCACCCCGAGGTGGAGCCGCGCCGAAGCCTGGTAGAGCCCGACCAGCGTGACCGAGTGCTCGACGCCGTAGGGCGTGGCCAGCGGCCGCGGATCGTCCAGCTCGCGGCGCCGCGTGTCGAGCCAGCCGTAGGAGACCCAACCCGAGAGCCAACGGTAGGTGCCCTGCACGAAGGCGTCCACGCCGCGCGCGAAGCCCGTGCCGTCGCTGGCGTACCACGTGCGCGGATCCACCGTGACCAGATGGCGGTAGGTCTTGTGGTAGGCCTCGAGGCGCACGTTGCCGAACTCGGATTTCCACTCGTAGCCGGCGATGACGTGGTCCGCCTCGAGCGGCGCCAGCCGCGGATTGCCGTACCGCGGGTCGAGGTAGCGCGCCTCGGCCGCCTGATGATAGCGGCCGGCCGCGAGCCGCACGGTCTGGTGCTCGTCCACGCGCCAGGCCAGCGCCGCGCGCGGATCGGCGGAGGAGCCGCCCGCGGTCGAGAACCCGTCGAGCCGCCCGCCGACCGTGGCGTAGAGCGGACCGACGAGCCGCAGCTTGTCCTCCAGATAGAGCCCCGGCGAGACGAGCACGGGATGCGTGTCGTACTCGCGCGTCGGCGCGTCCGGCGCGAAATCGGTGCTGTCGGCGGGGAAGGTGCCGGCGATGCGCGTGTCCCGACGCCGCGCGACGACTCCGCAGGAGATCTCGTGGCGCGGCGTCGCCGCCCACACCGCGTCGAGG
>DATKKO010000283.1:0-10665 GCA_035542955.1 Terriglobales bacterium | reverse complement strand
TGCTGCCGGAGGGCGGTCGACGTCACACCCGTGTACCTGTTCCACCTAGCGTTCTTCTGGATCCTGATGAGTGCAACCCGACGCGCCATACCCATCGTCCCGTTCTTCGTGTTGTTCGGGGTTATCGGTTTCTCGAAGATCCTCCAGCTTGGGTTTCCACGGTGTAGGTTCGCGATCTTCAAGGACGGCTAGACCCCGCAGACTCTGATGTGTCCGCGGGCGGGCTCGTGCTCCCTCCGCAGGGGCTTTCGACATCCGGCTTCGGCCACGGTGATCTCTCCCCGCGCCGCGGGTCTGCTACCGGACGGTCCGACTCCTGTCCGGGCGGGACTTGCACCCGCTGGTTCGGTGTAGCGGGAGCGATTTCGTGGTCGTTCGTCAGGATGCGCCATGGCCGGACACTAGCGGACTCGCTCCACCAAGCGACGGCGGCTCCCCCGGGACGGCGATGGGACGACGCCAGGTTGGGCTTCGCGGGCCAGACCAAGTTCATCGCGCCTGCGGGCTCGGACTTGGTGAACGTGCTCGGCCTCGACGACAAGAGCGTCGTGCCGGTGAAGAAGTAGGCGCGGCCAGCGCCGCGGTCGAAGCGCGCGTCCCCGGGGCCCGCGAGAGCTCCGGGGGCGCGTGTTTCAGGATGCGCCGCTTCGCTCACGCGCGGCGCGCAGGACTACAGAAACGAGATGCGATGTCCCACGGAATGGAGATGCCCCGCCACAATATTCCGCTTGCGCCAGGAAACGAGCGGGGTATCGTTAGGGTACTGCTCGACCGGGCTGGAGGAGCCTTTATGAGCCGCCGCCTTCTCCTTTCGTCGCTCGTCCTGCCGCTGCTCGTACTCTTCGCCCCCGCCTCTCGCGCCAGATCCTGGGCCGAGTGGGGCCCCGCTCCGCTGCCCTCGGACACCTCGTTCCTCGCGTTGTCAGCACGGCCCTCCGACTCGCTCACCGCCAGCCAGCTCATGTGGGTGGCGGTACAGCGCGACTGGCGCAAACAGCGGGACGAGGAAGCCCTCGCCAAGCGTACGCTCGGGAACTCGGGCCGGTTCCACTCCTCCCGCCGCACCGACGAGCGCTTCGCCGCGCTCGCATCGCGGCCCTACGAGGCCCTCTCCGACGACGAGAAGGCCTGGCTCGTCGCGGAGAACCAGCTCCAGCGCGCGGGGCGCGAGGAGTCGGACGGATCGAACGTGGTGGGAGTCGTCCTCATCGGTGCAGCAGTCGCCGCTGGCGTCGCGATCCTGGTCGTCGCCAACGCCTTCAACCACATGTTCCACTGATCGCGCCGCCGGTCCGTCTCCCCCCTTGCCCGCGCCGCGCCCCGCGCGCATCATCCCCGGCATGAGCCCTGAGGCTCCCGGGTCCGCGCTCGTCACCGGCGCCGCGCGCCGCATCGGCCGCGCCATCGCCCTCGATCTCGCGAGCGCCGGCTGGGCCGTCGCCATCCACTATCGCCATTCCGAGGTCGAGGCGCGCGAGGTCGCGGATCTCATCGCGCGGGACGGCGGCCGCGCCGCGCTGGTGCGGGCGGATCTCGCCGTCGAGGCGGAGGTCGAAACCTTGGTGCCGCGCGCGGCCGAGGCGCTGGGCGGACTCACCTGCCTCGTGAACAACGCCTCGACGTTCGAGCTGGATCAGGCCGACACGGTGACCCGGACCTCGTGGGACGCGCACCTCGAGACCAACCTGCGCGCGCCCTTCGTGCTCACGCAGGCCTTCGCCCGCCAGCTCGGCGAGCGCGCGGGCAACGTGATCAACCTGCTCGATCAGCGCGTGTGGAACCTCACGCCCTACTTCGTCTCGTACACCGTGAGCAAGACCGCGCTGTGGACGCTCACGCGCCAGCTCGCGCTGGCGCTCGCCCCGCGCATCCGGGTGAACGCGATCGGGCCAGGGCCCGCGCTCAAGAGCCCGCGCCAGACCGAGGCCGACTTCCGGCGCCAGTGCGAGATGACACCCTTGAAGCGCGGTACCACGCCCGAGGAGATCTGCGCCGCGGTGCGCTTCATCCTCACCTCGCCCGCGCTCACCGGCCAGATGATCGTGCTCGACGGCGGCCAGCACCTCGGGGTGAGGCTCCCGGCCGGGGTCTCGCTGCCGCCGGAATAGCGCGCGGCGCACGCCCGCACGCGCACCCGGAGGGCGCGCCATCGAGGTGCGCCCGCGCTCAGGGCCGCGCCGGGCCCGATCCCGCGCCGGTGCGCTCGATCGCGGCCGCGATCTCGTCGAGATCGGCGGGCTCGAGCTCGAGCGAGGCCGCGTCGATCCAGCCGTCGACCTGCGCGGGATCGCGCGCGCCGACGATCGCCCCGCTCACCCCCGTCCAGGCCAGGACCCAGGCCACGGCGACCGCCGAGACGGTCGCGCCCCTGCGCGCGGCGATCGGGCGCAGCGCGTCGCGGAGCGCGAGGTTCCGCCCGAGCGCCGGCGAGCGGAAGTTCGGCGAGCGCGGCCGCCAGTCGTCGGGCGCGAACCTCGCGACGCGCTCGGCGCTGAAGGTGTCCGTGAGCAGGCCGGATTGCATCGGGCTGTAGGCGATCACGCCCGTGCCGTGCGCCGCGCACCACGGCAGCGTCTCGGCCGCCGCGCCGCGCCGGATCATCGAGAAGCCCGGCTGGAGCGAGTCGACGTGCCGGACCGCCTCGCAGCGCGCGAGCAGGGTGGGCTCGAAGTTCGAGACGCCGATCGTGCGGACCTTCCCCTCCTCGGCGAGCCGCACCATCTCCGCCCACGAATCCTCGACCGCCGTGCCCGACTGGTCGGGCCAGTGGAACTGGTACAGGTCGACGCGCTCGAGGCCGAGCCGCCGCAGCGACGCTTCGCACTCGGCGCGGATCGAGTCCGGACGCAGCACGCGGCGGGGCTCGGCCATGCGATCGCGCTCGTCCCAGACCATGCCGCACTTGGTGAAGACGAGCGGCCGGTCCTTCTCGGGCAGGTCGCGGACGAAGCGGCCCACGACCTCCTCGGAGTGGCCGAGGCCGTACACCGCGGCGGTGTCGATCCAGTCGATCCCCAGCTCGACCGCGTGCCGCATCGCGGCGATCGAGTCGGCGTCGTCCTGCGGCCCCCAGCCGTACAGCCAGCCGCCGCCCCCGATCGCCCAGGCGCCGAATCCGACCTTCGTGATCATCAACCCGCTGGTGCCGAGCGGGCGAACGGGCAGGCTCATGGGATCTTCTCCGGGCGCGAACGCAGGGAACGCAACGGTCGAGGAGAATAACAGTCTTCGTGGGCCGATGCTGAGTACGCCAGGCGGGCAGGAGGGATCCAGCGTGCGGCTCAGAAGCGAGCCGCGATCGCCTGCATCCGGGAGAAGGAAGCGTCCACCTTGAGCCGTCCGGCACGCGCCAGGGTCTCGAGTCTGCCCAGCTGCCCGGCCTGTCGAGCCATCCTCTGATCGAGACCGGGAAGACCTCCCCGGCGGTTGGACTCGAGCCAGAGGTGGCCGTACTGGAGCCGAAGGGCGTCCGCGGTGGTCCTCAGATGCCGCAGGCGGACGGCGAGCCACTCGCGATCGCGGGGCGCCAGGTCGGCCGAGGTCCGATTCCCGAGGCACACCCCCGCCGAATCGAGGAAGAGTTCGCGTTCGGCCGCGAATGCGTAGCGGCGAGCCGAGAGCTGTGTCGTCAGGATCTGCTGCCGATGGGTGCGCGCCTCGCCGAGCATGGCGCCGAGATCACGGTCGGCCGTGCGCATGTCGGCCGCGAGGGCCTCCATCCGGCGCACCCAGGCGCGGGATCGCGGCCTGACCAGCGGAGGGCGGTAGTAGAGACGCTCCGTCGGTCGCATGGCCTGCAGGTCCTGCCAACCGAGGATCCTGAGAGCGCGGGCCAGCCGAGGCGAGGTGACGCCGAAGTGAGCCGTGGCGAATCGATCCAGGAAGAGTCCCGTCTCGGGCGCGCGGCCCTCCCATGCGGCCGCTGCCGAGAAGGCATAGCCCGGCCAGTTGTTCTCGCGCAGGCTCTCGGCTCCGGCATCTCCCCACGAAGCCACGATGCAGCCGAGCGCGTGAAACCGGACTGCCGACGCCACCGAGGCCGCGATGTTGCGGAATGCCCATGCATAGTCGGGATAGATCGAACGCCAGTTCCAGAGGGCCGGGCTGACCATCAGATCGTGGAATCCCCAGCCACGGAGTCGCCCCAGGGTGAGGAACGAATCGGACGGGTCGTAGTGCCAATCGACGACGACGAGATCCCGTGGCAGCGTCGCCGCCGCCGGGGGGTACCTCAGGAGGACGTCGCTGTAGACCATGGTGGTGCAGCCGTGGCGCTGCTTCAGGAACCGACTCAGTTCTCCGACGTAGCGACCGTACTGTCTCGCGGCGCTGTCAGCGGAAGGCGCCCCGCTGCCGGTGGAGACTCCCGGGGCCTCCCATTCGTCACCCCCGACATGGAAGTACGGCCCGCGGGTGACCGCCGCCAGCTCACCGACGAGCCCTTCGACGAACCGAAGCGCCCTGGGATCCGTGATGGAGAAGCCGTCGGGCGTCTCCACGTCGCTGCTGGACGGAATGACCAGATGCGCGGCCACGCGTCGCAGCGCACCCAGCACGCCCGGCCGGGCCGTCCTGGTCGATGGAAGATCGACGGCTTCCTGGGAGGTGGCGGCATATCGCCGGTGCGCGGGCACGGTGAGAAGCGCGCTTTGATGGGATACGGTCTCGAGGATCGGACAGAGGACGATGTGATTGCGCCTGGCTTCCCGGGCCACGGCGGCCAGCTCGTCCCGAGTGAGTCGTCCGGATCGAGCACGCTGGGGAGTGGCCGCGAAGGCGTAGGCGTCCTCGATGTAGAGCTGGTAGAGATTGATCTTGTAATAGGCCAGCGTCTGGATGATCTGTGAGAAGCTGGACGACGTCGGAGCCTGGCCCCGGCTGATGTCGTCCGAGACCCCGCGCCACGCGAGGGACGGCCAGTCGGTGATCTCCATGCACGGCAACCGCCCCGTGCGGTGGGCGCGCAGGAGCTGCCGGAACGTCTGGACCCCGTAGAATCGCCCCTGGGAAGTTCGAGCCTCGATGACGACGCGGTCGGTGGCGATGGTGAGGCGATAGCTCTGATCTCGCACCGACGCCGGGGCTCCCCAGGAGCGTCGTGAAGGCCGAAGCGCGATGGCCTGCCTCGGCTGGCGCACGGATCGCGAGGAGGCGCTCCAGGCGCACCCCTGGAGCCTTCGGGCATCGCCGGCGAGGAGCGCGATGCTCTGGCGGTCCGCCAGACTGTCGGCCGCGACGATCCGCCACTCGGGAGAGAGGCGCGCGACGCCGGGCCGGAAGGCGATCCGCCTCGGCATCGGGATCAGCGCGAGGTCCTTAGGATCGCTGTGGGCGGCGTGTGAAGGCGTCGGCGCCAGGAGGGCGCCGACGAGAAGGGCGCGAGCGATCGCCTGACTCACGGTCAGGGTATCGGCTCGGCGGGCCGCCGACTGAACGCGCCCCCGCGGTCACCGGCCCAGGCGAGGGCGTCAGAATCCTGCGCGAGCCGCGAGCCGATCTCGTCGAATCGACCGTCGCCCGGCCGCTCACCCGCTCCGGCGGCGCCTGCGCCCGAAGCGGAGCGAGGCCGCCCACGCCGGATCCGCGAGCTCGCCGCGGAGCGCGCGCGTCTCGAAGCGGCCCGTCTTGCGCACGCCGCGCATCTCCATGCACAGGTGGCGCCCTTCCAGGATCACGGCGAGGCCGCGCGGCTCGAGCAGGCGCTCGAGATGGTCGGCGACCTGCGCGGTGATCCGCTCCTGGAGCTGCGGGCGGCGCGCGTAGAACTCGAGCACGCGGGCCACGCCCGAGAGACCGATCAGGCGCGCGCCCGGCCGATAGGCGACGTGCGCCCGGCCGAAGAACGGCACGAAGTGGTGCACGCAGAGCGAGTAGAACGGCAGGTCGCGCACGATCACGAGATCGCCGGCGCGCTCTCCGCCGGGCGGCGTCCGGCCGTCAGCCGGGAAGATCGCCGGGCGCGGCTCGGCGCCGGGATCGAGGCCCGCGAAGATCTCGGCGTAGAGATCCGCCACGCGCTCCGGGGTCTTCCCCAGCTCGGGCTCCGCGGCGACGTCGAGGCCGAGAGCCTCGATGAGACGCGCGAACGCGGCGCGGACCATCGCCGGATCCGCGCGGCGCCGGGTGCGGCCGCTCGCCGATGAAGGGCCCTTGGCGCGGCGGGAACGCGATCCGGCGGGGGCAGGCTGCTTCCGAGGAGCCAAGGGGTCCTCCCGGGATGCTCGCGGTGGTCCGGGATCCGCCGCAGTCAGGCTCGGGGCCGTCGGGAACTCGTCCGCCTCCGCCGCGCAATGGCCCCGGAACGGAATGGAGCGGAAGACGGGATTCGAACCCGCGACATCCACCTTGGCAAGGTGGCGCTCTACCGGGCTGAGCTACTTCCGCTCGAAGTCCTGCAAAGGCCAGCGATACTAGCGAGCGCGGCGCTCGAGCGTCAAGGCGAGGCGGCGCGCGAGGCTCGATCGATGCGCGGCCGCGATGCGCGCCGCGCACACGATCAGGGGCCGGCTTCGGCCGGCGGCCAGCGCACGATCCGGTATCCCTCTTTCGCGAGCGAATCGGTCTGCTGCGGCGTGAGCGTGGCCGCGTAGGCGATCCTGCGACCGGGCGCGAGCAGCGCGAGGCCGGGACCCTGGAACGGCACCCACGCGGGCGCGAAGCGCGCGAGTCCGGGGTCGAGCAGCATCAGACGATGGACGCGGAAGCGGCCGACCACGTAGACCGTGGCCGGATCCGGCCGCAGGGCCGCGAGCTCGCGGGTCTCCGCCATGTCGGCGCGACGCTGGCCCAGCTCGAGGAAGATCCGCCCCGGAGCCAGTCGATGCCGGTCGAGCACCGGCACCACGAGGCACTCGGCGGCGAACACGATCGCCAGCGCCGCGATCCACGGCCGCGGCAGCGCACGCGCCGCGAGCAGCAGCACGAAGGGCAGGGCGGGCAGCAGGTACGTGTGTTCGTACGGCACGAGCAGGAAGGCCACGCCGATCAGGATCGCGGCCGACGCTTCGAACGCCAGCGTGGAAGGTGCGTTCCTCACCGGCTCGCGCATCGCCGGGCGGCTGCGGAGAGCCACGAGGAGCGACGCGACGAGCGCGAGCGCGAGGACGACGGTGCCCGCCTTGCCGAAGGAGAAGACGAGGGCCTGGCGCAGCACCGGCACGAGAGTGTGTGCGGTGACGTGCGCCCGGGAGATGTGCTTGGCCGCGTGACCCCGGAGGTTCCCGATCTCCGGCGAGAGCGCGACCGGCACGAAGACGACGAGCGCCGTCACGAGAAAAGAGCCGAGGAACGCCGCCCACGCCCGTACGCTTCGGCGCTCGAGCAGCAGGAACAGCGCGGCGCTCGCAAGCAGCGCTCCGTTCGAGACCCGGCACCCCGCGGCCAGCGCGAGCAGACAGCCGGCCCCGAGGTGACGGCCCGCGAGCAGCGCGAGATACGTTCCGAGCAGCAGGGCGATGCCGAAGGCGTAGTCCATGGTCTGGGCCGTGGCCACCCACATGCCGCCGACGAAGGCGAAGGCCAGCGCGAGCCAGCGCGGCGAGCGCACCCGCAGCCTCTCGGCCACGAGGAAGAAGAGCAGCGCGGCGGCGAGCCCCGCGACGATCGAGGCGGCGTTGGTGGCCCGCCAGCCCCAGGGCACGAGGGCGGCCGTGATCCGCTCGAACACGGGAAAGCCGGGCACCCGCGACGGCACGTAGCGGCCCAGCTCCCGCATGCGCACGGCGGCGACGGCATTGCGCCAGGCATCGTCGTCCGAGCCGTAGCCCGGGCCGAGCAGAGGCAGACGCGAAGCCAGCACGGCCACGGAGAAGAGAACGAGCCAGGCCGCCCGGCCGGACCGAAGCGTCGCCGTCTTCCCGTGTTCCATCGTTCGATATTCCTCGCGCGCGAGGCCTCGCCCGGGTGTCCCGCGGGCGGGCGCCGCGCGAATCCTAGCGGCCACCCGAAACGGACTCAACCGGCGCGGGCTGCCGCCGCCGTGCGCGATCCGCGGCGAAGCCGTATAACTCTCCCCCATGGCCGTGCTCGTGCAGAAATACGGCGGCACCTCGGTCGAGGGCCCCGACCGCATCCGCGCCGTGGCCCGGCGCGTGGCGGAGGCGCGGCGCGCGGGCGACGACGTGCTGGTCGTGGTCTCGGCCATGGGCCAGACCACGGACGAGCTGCTGCGGCTCGCGCACGAGGTCTCGGCGAGCCCCAGCCGCCGCGAGCTGGACATGCTGCTGACCACCGGCGAGCGCGTGAGCATGGCGCTGCTTGCCATGGCGCTCCACGACCTCGGCGTCGCCGCGATCTCCTTCACGGGCTCGCAGAGCGGGATCCTCACCGACGCCGGCCACGGGGCGGCGCGCATCATCGCGGTGCGCCCGGAGCGGCTGCGCGCCGAGCTGGATCGCGGCAAGGTGGTCATCGTGGCGGGGTTCCAAGGCGTGAATCCGGACACGAAGGAGATCACCACGCTGGGGCGCGGAGGGTCGGACACGACCGCGGTGGCGCTAGCCGCGAGCTTCGGCGCCGCGCGCTGCGAGATCTTCACCGACGTCTGCGGCGTGTTCAGCGCGGACCCGCGCGTGGTTCCCCACGCGCGGGTGATCCCGCGGCTCGACTACCGCGTGTGCTCGACCCTGGCCCACTTGGGCGGCCAGGTCCTGCACGCGCGCTGCGTGGACCTGGCGGCGCGCGAGCGTGTGCCGCTCGTGGTGCGCTCGTCGTTCGACGACGGGGAGGGCACCGAGATCGGAGACTTCACGATGGAAGGACCGCGGGTGAAGGCGGTGGCCGGGCGCGGCGACTGTTCGATCGCGATCGTCGAGGGCGAGGCGGCCGCGCGGGGCGAGGCCCGCGCCCTGCTCGAGGCGGTGGCGGACGCCTGCCCTGAGCTGGACCTCGTCGTGCACGAGCAGGACGGGAAGGGCGGGCACGCGCTGGTCTGGGTCGGCTCGAGCGAGGACGTCGAGACGATGCAGCGCGACTTCCGCGCGCTGTGCGGCACGGGCGGCGCGTGGACGCTGAATGCCGAGCACGGCGCGGGCTTCGTGTCGGTCGTGGGCTTTGGCCTCACCGCGCGCGAGGCCGCGCAGGCCGAGGGCGCGCTCGAGCGCGCCGACGTGCCAGTCTCCGCGCTGCGCGCCTCGCCGGATGCGCTCGTGTTCCGCGTGCCGGGGGAGCGCGTCGAGGACGCGACGCGCGCGCTGCACGCGGCGTTTCTCGAGAGCGACGGGGACTAACCTGCTCGCAGGGACCGTGGTCGTCCTCGCCTCCGCGACCGTGCCGGCATGGCGGGAGACACAGGGGGATCATCTGTGTGATTCGTAGACATCGTTTCAACTTCCGGCTACCCTGCCGCGGTCAGGGCCGACGCTGTCCGAGCCAGAAGGCGCTGGATCCAGCTCTACCGCGAGACGGGTAACGCAGGGCTCGTCTGCCGCCGCTGTGGGGTGTCGCGGCCGACGCTCCGGAAGTGGCTCCGCCGCCACGCCGAGCTGGGGGACGCTGGGCTCGAGTCGCGGAGTCGCCGGCCTCTGCATTCACCGAAGCGAAAGGTTCTTGCCGAACACGAGGCCTGGATCATCGCGCTGCGGCGCGAGCGCAAGCTCGGGGCGAGAAGGATTCAGGCGGAGCTTCGCCGCCTGCGCTCCTTCAACTTGTCGCTCGCCACGATCCACAAGGTGCTGAAGCGCCATTCCGTGGGCCCGCTGGCCAGGCTGCGGCGCCACGCGGAGCCCAAGCGCTACTCCCGCCCGATCCCGGGCGAGCGGGTTCAAGTGGACACGATGAAGGTGGCCCCGGGCCTGATTCAGTACACGGCCGTCGATGACTGCACGCGCTGCCGGGTGCTGCCCCTGTTCCCCCGGCGCTCGGCGGAGCACACGCTCGAGTTCTTCGATCAACTGGTCGAGGAGATGCCCTTCCCGGTCCAACGCATCCAGTCGGATCGAGGCACCGAGTTCTTTGCCGAGAAGGTCCAGCGCTGGCTGCAGTCGCGGTGCATCAAGTTCCGGCCGGTGAAGCCCGCCTCGCCCCACCTCAACGGGAAGGTCGAGCGGTCGCAGAAGACGGACCTGGACGAGTTCTACGCAACCACGGACCTCAAGGACCCGGGGCTGGCGGACCGCTTGGCGGAGTGGCAGCACTTCTACAACTGGTTCCGGCCCCACGGATCTCTTGGCGGGAAGACGCCCATGGATCGTTTCTTCGAGGTCATCCGGGACACGCCATTCTGGGACGACGTGGCGGCCGACTACCACCCGCACGAGGAGCGCATCCGGGAGGCGAACGACAGGCTGGATCTTCGCCTGGCCAGATCGAAACGATCTCGGTGAATCACACACCTCACAGACGCCCCACTGCCGCCTCTCGCGCCTCGGCATCTCGCCGCCCGTCGGACACGATCCTCGCTGCCACCGCCCTCCCGCACATGGCGAGGACGACGAACACACCCATTTCGATGAATCTCATCAAGGTCGGCACGGTCGCCCTTGGCGCGTATCCGCCGTAGAAGTCGATGTACGCATCGAATCCCGCGTCCGGCAGCGGTATGTGAAGCATGATCTTGTTGTACAGCAGCGTCACCACCACGACGTACATGCCCTCCGCGATGCCGATCCCATGGCGGAACAGCAGGGCGAGCACGATCACCTGGGCGGCGACCGAGTAAGCGAAGTA
>DATKKO010000282.1:0-8576 GCA_035542955.1 Terriglobales bacterium | reverse complement strand
TCGAGCGGATTCCAGGCGTCCTGATCGAGCGTCACCCGCACGAGCGCGCGGACCGCCTTGCCCGCGTGATCGCGCGTCGTCACCTGGATCCCCACCGGCTCGCCGGCCGCGACCACTCTCGCGAGCGGCTTCACCGAGAGCGCGAACAGTCCGCGGCCGACGACGACGCTGCCGCGCCCCGACACGCGGCGCTCCGCGGGGTCGACCACCTCCACCTCGAGCGTCAGCCGCCGGTCGTAGCTCGTGCGCGCCGGCACGAACGAGAGCGCGACGCGGCCGTCGAGATCCGTGCGCGTCTCGCCGCTCTTCAAGACGCGGCCGTAGCCCGACTCGCGCCCGCCCTCCTCCTCCTCGGTCCACCACGGCTCCTCGCCCGGCAGCCGCGACTCGAAGAGGTTGTAACGCACGAGCGCGCCGAACACGGGCGCGCCGAAGAAGTAGCTCGCGGCGACGCGGAAGCGGACCTCGTCGCCGCTCACGTAGATCTCGCGATCGGGCGTGACCTCGACGCGGAACTCGGGCTTGCGGTACTCCTCGACCGCGAAGCTCGCCGTGCCGTGCGCCCTGCCTTCCGCCGCGGAGAGCGTCCAGTCGCCGAGCGCCAGATCCTGCGGCAGCGCGATCGAGCCGTCAGCCGATCCCGCTCCGGCGTGCGCGGGCGCGGGCGCGTCGAGCGTGGCGCCGCCCGGGCCGCCGAGAGCGAGCGCGACGTGCGTGGCTTCGGGCGGCGCGTACCCGGCAGCCGTGGCGCGGCGCACGAAGGCCTTCCAGTACACGGTCTGGCCGGGACGGTAGATGGGCCGGTCGGTATAGAGGTAGAGCTGATCACCGCCCTGCGCGGCGGCGGCCGCCACCGGCACGTCCACGATCGAGAGCCCGTTCGATTCGCTGGTCGCGAGCACGCGCGCCGACGAGAGATCGCCCGCGAGCGGCACGCGCGCGATGCCGCGCTCGTCCGTCACGACCGCGCCCGCGGATTCCGGCGTCGCGCGCGACAGCGCCTCCCGCCACTTGCCGGCCCCGATCGTGCTCGCGGCACGCGAGACCAGTACGCGCGCGCCCGGCACGGGGCGCCCCGTCTTGAGCGAGGCGGCCGAGACCACGAGCTGAGTCTTCGAGCGCTTGACCACGAGCGAGAGGTCCGTGACGAAGAGCACCGCGCGGCGCTCGAGCGCGCCCGCGCGCCCAACGAGCAGGTACGCGCCGGGCAGCATGGTCTCGGGCAGCGTCAGCTCCTCCTCGCGCCAGGTCCACGGCGCGCCCTCGGCCGTGGGCTTCTGCCAGCGCTGGATCAGCGTGAGCCCGGTCGTGTCCTCGGGCGCGGGCAGCGAGCCGCTGCGCCCCGTGGTCCGGAGCAGCCGATCGGGCGGGATCTCGAACAGCGCGTAGTCCACGTAGCCCACGCGATACGAGCGCAGGCCCACTTTGACCGGCTCGTCGAGTCCGAACGCCTCGCGCTCGAGCACGAAGGCCAGCTCGGCGGGCCGCGGCGTCACCGTGATCGCGAAGCCGCCGCGCGACTCGGCCTCGCGCAGCGCGACCAGCTCCTTGAGCGCCGCGGGCTCGAAGCCCTCGTGCGTCACCTCGATCCGGTAGCGTCCGGGCGGGAGCCCGCCCACGGTGAAGCTGCCGTCGCCGAGCGTGGTCCCCACGGCCTCGGCCGGGCCCCGCGCGGTCACGGTGAGGCCCGCGACCGGCGTGCCGTCGGCGAGAAGCACCGAGCCGGAGACGAACGCCGGCCGCGCGAGCGAGGCGGTGAGCGGCGTCGTCTCGCCGCGCCGCACCGCGACCCGCCGCGCCTCGAAGGGCATGCGATCGGACGCCTCGGCGGTCACCGTGTAGTAGCCGCGCGCGAGATCGGTGAAGCGCACCGCGCCCTGCGCGTCGGTGAAGAGCGGCGCGGGCGGCGGCCGGTAGCCTCGCCACCATTCGGCTCCCTGCTCGGGCCGGGCCTGCACCTTCGCCCCCGCGACCGGCGTGCGCCCGTCCGACGCGGTGAGCCGGAGCGCGATCGAGCCCGCGCGATCGAGCGGGATCACGACCTCGGCGGCGCGCTGGGCCGAGGGGAACTGCCAGCTCCCGAGCACGTATTCGGCGTAGCCGTCGGCCGAGACCGTGAGCGCGTACCAGCGCTCGGCGGGGATGCGCTCGAGCGCGAAGCCGCCGTGGCCGTCGGTGCGCGCGCGGAAATACCCCTGACCGCCGCCCGCGTTCGCCAGCTCGACGACGGCGCCCGCGATCGGCGCCTGCGTCTCGGCGTCCACCACGCGCCCGCTGAGGCGCAGGTCCACGGCCCGCGCGATCGCCGGCGCGATGCAACAGAGAAGGAATGCGACGAGAGCCGCGCGTGCGGCGGCCCCGACTCTACTCGTCGGCATGGGAGGGCCCTCCTTCGTATGTGCGGGGACGGAGTGGCTCGCTGATCACGATCACGGAGAAATGCGAGCAGGTGACCGCCGCGCCCGCGGGCAGCACGCCCGCGCGGCGCGCGGTCCGCAGCGCCCAGGCGACGGTGCGCGCCTCACCGGGCAGGAAGGCGATTGAGCGCCCCCCCGCCGCGAGGCGCAAGCCTTCGCGCGCGGGATCCACCGACAGCGGGTCCGCGACTTCTTCGTCTTCGCCGGCGAAGGCGATCACGAGGCGCAGGCGGTCCAGCTCGTCGCGGCGCACGGGCGGATGACGGGGATCGGCCGAGAGGACCTGGATCGCGAGCGCGCGCACGCAGGCGGCGAGCGGCCCCGCTGGCGGCCGGCCGATGCACGCCCGTGTGGCGCTCCCGCCCACCAGGCTCACGTACAGCTCGCGCGGTGGAGCACCGGGCCAGTCGGGCAGGCTGTCGTCACTCGCGGGAGTCGCGATCCAGTGGCTCTCCATCGCCGCGCGGGCGAATGCGAGGATGCGCGCGGCCGCGGGCGAGCGCGCCAGGTCGCGGTAGGGCGCGAGATCGGGATCGGAGATCGCGGCCGCCGCGGGCGGGGCGGCCACGAACAACGCCGCCGCGAGGATCGCGGGCAGCGCGATCACATGCGCGCACGTGCGGCAGATGGCCGTCCCTGGCTCCATCGCTCAGCGATCTCCGGACCTGGTTCGCGAGGGCGGGTAGTGGTCGCGGTGGATCAGCTCGCGATCCGTCCCGCCGGAGCCGCCTTCGGGTGCCCCCGCACGCACGCGATAGAGATCCACGTCGCGCCCCGGCAGCCCCGCCACATCGTCCGGCGCGGGCGCATCGTCGACCACGGTCTCCAACTCGTAGGCGTCGCCCTCCTCCCGGCCCTCGAAGCGCGCCACCAGCGTCGAGCCCACCACCTCGATCCGCAGCCGCACGTCCTGCTCGAGATCGTTGCGCAGGCGCAGGTCCTTCACGCCCCAGGCGATCGTCGCGTCCTCGCCGAGCGCCACGTAGTCCACCGGCGAGGAGTGGCGATGCCGCTCGACCGGCGTGAGGCCCGCGAGCAACGCGGCGTCGAACAGGGTCGAGGCCACCTGGCACACGCCGCCGCCGACCTGCACCTGCCGCACCTCGCGCAGGATGACGGGCGCGGGCTCGTAGCCGCGCTCCGCCGTGCGCGGCCCGACCCGATCGTTGAAGGAAAGCTCCTCGCCGGGGCGCAGCAAGGCGCCGTCGAGCGCGCTCGCCGCGAGCCGCACGTTGTGCGTGCGCTCGGGCAGCGAGCCAACGAGCGTGGTCGAGAACGAGCCGAGCGTGACGGGGAAGTCCGCGGACGGCTCCGTCGCCACGGAATCGGCCCGCATCCGATCGGACGCGGACGGCGGCGCGTCACCGCCGCGCGCGAAGGTGGCGGCCAGCAGCAGCACGAACGTGACAGGGGCGACCGGGTACGAGCGGCCCATCGGCACGCATAGTACCAGAGCGGGCGTGAGGCGCGCGCCCACACACGAGACCGAGGTGGTTGTATCCACCCGACAGCCGCACCTGAGAGGGCGCCTGGACGCAGCTACCGGCGCAAGAACGCGCACGCCCGGGCAAGCGCGCTCGCGATCCAGGGAATTCCTGCCTGGCAGCACGAGGACCTGCAGAGCGCCGGGGGGGCCGGAACCCCCTGACTCGGACGCCGAGGTCCGATCGACGTTATTCGAGCCGCCTGAGAATCACAGAGACACTTGAATCACCGATGGCAATCTCATGGGTGAAGTTCATACCGCTCGTCACGTATTTGTCTTCCCTACGAAGGCGTCTACCTGATCTGAACTGCGCCTCGATTGAGTAGTGACTGTCGGGCCCTATCTTGTATGATGCCCCCAGGCTTTCGCTCACCATGATATTGTCGAACCGGAAGCTCCGTCCGCACACTCTCACCCTCGCATACACGATTGGCTGAGTCGCCCGATTCACCAAGACGAATCTCCCCCTCGTACTACAGCTCAATAGCGTCACTGCCGTGAGAACGCACGCCGCACGCGCAGCCATGATCCGGCCATTCACAGTGCACGACCTCCTCGGGCCGCTTCGGATCCCCCTTAGACCCAAGTGCACCGTACACTCGCGTCAGGCGTATGTCACTGGCGAAACAGGAAAGGCGAAGCAGCAGAGCGGGCGACCCCGCGCACCCACGCACGAAGGGCCGGCCCGGAGGCCGGCCCTTCGCATGAGAGACCGCGAGCGCTCTCTCACGAACAGCATCTCGCGATACTTCGGCAGCAGCCAGAGATCGTCGTCGACCAGGTGCTCGAGCCGGTCCGCGGCCGCCCGCGCTCCTGCGGGTCAGAACGTGTATCGGACCGATCCGAGCACGGAGCGCAACCCGCCCGGCGAGACGAAGCCGGCGGCCCTCAGCTCGGAGTACCTGCGATTCAGGAGGTTCCGCACTCCGAGTTCCGCCTCGGCGTTCCCGACGCGGACCCCGCCGGAGAGATGGAGCAGCCCGTAGGCGCGGAGCACGACTCCCGGCTCGTCGAAGGGCGTATAGGGTCCGACGACGTTCGAGCCGAGGCGCACGTGCCAGGGAGCCCGGGCCTTCGCGTAGCCCAGCGCGAGCGTGCCGACGTACTTCGCGGTGTTCATCACCCGTGCGCCGCTCAGCGTGGTGCCGTCCGTGTCGATCCAATGACGATAGCGCGCGTCGTTGAACGCCCACTCCGCGCTCAAGGTCACGCTCTCCACGGGCCGCGCCGTGAGCTCGAGTTCGACCCCCTGCCGGCGGCTCGCGCCGCCGCTCGTGGAGGAGGCGGTGACGGGATCGAAGCTCTGCTCGTTGCTGATGTCCATGCGATAGAGCGCGACGGCACCGCTGACGTGACGGCCTTCCGTCTTGAGGCCGGTCTCGTACGCCCACTCGGTGATGAACGGCAGCGTCGGATCCACCACGACCTCGTCCGTCTGCTTGAACCCCCGCGAGACGTTGACGTACAGGCCGGCGAGTGAGGAGATGCGATAGAGAGCGCCGAGCTTGGGCGAGAACACGCCGTGGTCATGGCTCGTCGCCGCTCCGCTGTCCGGCTCCGATCGGGTCTCGGCCAGGTCCCACCGCCCGCCGAGGGTGAGACGGAGGTGCCGCCCCAGATCCTCCGTCGACTGGAGGAAGAGGGCGCCCGATCCCTGCCATGCGGTGACGAGCACCTGCGGCAGGTCGCGAACCCGGTCGAGCGTCAGCCAGTTCTCGAAGCGCGAGTGGTCCCAGCGGCCCTCGGTGCCAAGGGTGATCTCGGTGCGCGGCAGGAACCAACTCGCTGCGCTGGTGAGCCCGAAACCGTATCGGTGGTCCTCCTCCTCGGTCTGGCTGCCGCTGCCCTCCCCCAGGCCGGGCTCGGGGGGAATCGTCAGGAAGAGCTGCCAGCGTCCCTGCGTGGCGTAGGCGGTCGTGCGCCACAGGAACGAAGGGCCGGCGAGCACGCGCAGGCTGAGGCGCTCCTGCGCGCGGTGCTTGAAGCCCCCGTTGGTGGGATCCTCCACCGTCCGGAACAGGCCGGCGTCGAATGCGCTGTCGGTGAGGAAGCCCGGCGAGTCCCACCTCGTGGAGTAGAACTCGACGCCGGCGTCGAGGGTCGTGGACCGCGACAGCGCGTGCACGATCCGCCCGTGGGCCTGCCCCAGCGTGTACGCGCTGTGCGGACGCCACCCGTCCTCGCGAACGCCGCGCAGCCCGAAAACGGCGCCGTCGGCACCGCGGTCGTACCCGGTGAGCACTCCGCCCTCGAGGTGCCCGTAGGAGCCGGGGTCGAGCCAGACCGCGGCGCCGCGCACTCGATCCAGCGTCCGCACGCTCACGGCTCCGGACAGCGCGAAATTCCCGTACAGCGCGCTGGTCGGCCCCTTGACCACGTCGATCCCTTCGATCGCCTCGGGGAAGATCACGTTCCACTCGTTGTAGCCCTCGGCGTGACCGTTGACCGGCTCGTTGATGGGAACGCCGTCCACCCAGAGGGCGATGTCCGTCGAGTGGTCGGAGCTGAAGCCGCGGAGCGACGCGTCGGAGGCAAACCCGGGTCCCTGCCCCTGATCGTGGACCTCCAGCCCGGCGTCCTGCCGCAGCAGATCGTAGGCGTCGAGCGCCGGCGTCTGCCTGAGGACGAGCGGCGTCACCCGGATCCCGCTGGCCGGCTCGTCTCGCCGAATGCGCGCCGTCGTCACCACGACGGGTTGGAGGGTGATCAGCGCCCGCGCCAGCGAATCGCCGCGGCCGCGCAGCGTGTCCGCCGGGATCGTCGGGCGTGCGGCCGCCCCGGCGGCCTCGTGGGCCGCCGCGATCGCAATCAGCGCCGAGCAGAGCAGCGCGAAGCGAGGCGGCAACGGTTCTCCTTGGCTCGGCCGGCGGCGCGGGCAGCGCGCCCGCGCCTCACCGCACGAACAGCATCTCGCGATACTTCGGCAGCAGCCAGAGATCGTCGTCCACGAGGTGCTCGAGCCGGTCCGCGGCCGCCCGGGCCTTCCTCATCAGTGGCCGGACCTCGTCGGCGAGCCGGCGCGCCGCGACCTGCTCCTCGTGCACGCACTCGAGGTTGTCGAGCAGCCCCTCGAGCCGGTCGGTCTCGGCGGTCACGGCCGCCATCTCGATCGACAGCGCGTCCACCCGGCCCGCGAGCGCCTTTGCCCCGACGGCGGCGGCTTCGCCCGCCTGGCTCAGACCGCCGAAGACCCGCAGCGTGGTCTCGAGCTGCTTCTCCCCCGCCGGGATCACCATGGTGCGCACGATCTCGATCAGCGTCTCGGCCTCGAGCGTCACGTGCTTGAGGTAGCGCTCGAGCGCGATGTTGTACCGGCTCGACAGCTCGAGGTCGCTGAAGACGCCCTGCTCGCGCAGGAACGCGGTGCGCTGCGGATCGCGCAGCACCTCGAGCGCGGCGGGCGTGTCGCGCAGGTTGGGGAGCCCGCGACGCGCGGCCTCCTGCTCCCACTCCTTGCTGTAGTTGTTGCCCTCGAACCGCACCGGCGCCGTCTCGAGGAACACCTCGCGCAGCATCGCCAGCACGGCCTGGTCGCGGCCCGCGGCGCCCTCGAGCCCGGCCTTGAGCCGCTCGCCCATCCGCGCCAGCGCGTCCGCGATCGCCGCGATCAGGACCGCGAGCGGCCCGGCGCAGTTCATCGACGAGCCCACCGCGCGGAACTCGAACTTGTTCCCGGTGAAGGCGAACGGCGAGGTGCGGTTGCGGTCGGTGTAGTCCTGCATCAGCGGCGGGAGCTTGCCGACCCCCATGTCCACGATGAGACGCTCGGCGTTCTCCATGTCGCTGCCGGCCGCGACGCGCTCGATGATGCGCGTCATCAGGTCGCCGACGAACACGCTGAGGATCGCGGGCGGCGCCTCGTTCGCGCCGAGGCGCAGGTCCTGGTTCGCGTTCGCGATGCCGGCGCGGAGCGCGTCGGCGTGGTCGTGCACGGCCTTGAGGCAGGCGGCGAGGAACGCGAGGAAGCGCAGGTTCTGGTGCGGCGTGCGCCCGGGATCGAGCAGGTTCTCGCCGCGGTCGGTGACCATGCTGAAGTTCGAGTGCTTGCCGCTCCCGTTCAGCCCCTCGAAGGGCTTCTCGTGGAACAGGCAGACGAGATGATGGCGCAACGCCACCTTGCGCGCGACGTCCATCGTCAGCGCATTGTGGTCGTTGGCCATGTTCACGTCCTCGAAGATGGGCGCCATCTCGAACTGCATCGGCGCGACCTCGTTGTGCCGCGTGCGGATCGGGATGCCGAGCCGGTGCAGCTCGAACTCCAGCTCCTCCATGAACGCGAGCACGCGCGGCGGGATCGAGCCGAAGTAGTGGTCCTCGAACTGCTGGCCGCGCGGCGAGGCCGCGCCGACCAGCGTGCGGTCGCAGAGCACGAGGTCGGGGCGCTGCGCCCAGTGGTCGCGGTCGACGAGGAAGTACTCCTGCTCGACGCCGAGCGTGGCGCTCACCGAGCGCACGTCCACGTCGCCGAGCAGCTTGAGGAAGGCGACCGCCTGGCGGTCGAGCGCCTCGAGCGCGCGCAGCAGCGGCGTCTTGTGGTCGAGCGAGGCGCCGTGGTAGGCGATGAACACCGAGGGCACGCACAGCGTGCGGCCGTTCACGCTCTCGACCAGGAACATGGGCGACGAGGGATCCCACGCCGTGTAGCCGCGGGCCTCGAACGTGGTGCGCATGCC
>DATKKO010000281.1:0-2034 GCA_035542955.1 Terriglobales bacterium | reverse complement strand
GTCGCTCCCGGGCCTGCGCGTGCTCGCGCTCTCCGAGCGCGGCGTCGCCGACTGCCTCGTGCTGAATCCGCCGGTGCGCAGACGCCTCGCGGGGAACGCCCGGCTGCGTCGCTGCGAGAGCGGCAGCGATTGCCTCCAGCTCGCGATGGCTCACGGGGCGCTCGGCACCGTGCGGCGCAGCGCCGAGCCCGCGGCGCTGTTCCGCGCGTTGCGCGCGGTGGCGTCCGGTCAGACCTCGTTCGAGCCGCGCACCGCCTGCGGGCGCGGCCCCGAGACGGACGGCTTCCCCGAGCTGTCGGCGCGCGAGCTGGACGTGGCGGCGCTCGTCGGCGAAGGCCGGTCGAACAAGGAGATCTCGGTCACGCTCTCGATCAGCCAGGCCACGGTGAAGAAGCACGTGAGCCAGATCCTGCGGAAGCTGAGCCTTCAGGACCGGCTCCAGGTCGGCCTCTTCGTCGCGCGCCACCCGTTGCTCTTCTCGGGCGACGGAGGGTAGCTCTGCTACTTTTGTCCCGGTCGGCGCTCCCTCGGACCCACTAGCGTCGCGGCCGGGTCAGGCGCACCTTGGAAGAGGCAAGCTGGCAGGCACGGGTGCGTCCGTCGCGTCCTCCGTGGGGGAGGTAAGAGTCACGGACGCTCCTCGAGTGGCCGCCGGCTTGCTTTTTGACGTCCACCGGGGCGCAGGCGCGCTGGCGGCCTACTCCCCCGTCGGGATCGCCGCCTCGCGCTCCTCGCTCGTCATCGGCTTCGCCGCGCGCACGAGCGAGCGCGCCCACTCGACCGCGCCCCACACGTTCCACAGCAGCACGCCGCGGACCACGTCGTCGCGCAGATAGAAGACGACGCCCTCGCGGAAGGGCTGGCGCCACACCGCCTCGATGCGCAGCGTCGGATCGAGATCGCCCACGGCCTCGAAGCCCAGATCGAACAGGTCCGAGAAGAAGTAGGGAATCCCCTCGTACGGCTCGACCGCTCCGGCCATGTTGGCGCCCGCGCAGCGGCCGTGCTGGCGCGCGTGGTCCCAGTGCTCGACGCGCAGGCTGCGCTCGAGCGGCACGCAGGGGAAGCGCGCCACGTCGCCCGCCGCGTAGATGTCGGGGTCCGTCGTGCGCGCAAACTCGTCGACGACGACGCCGTCGTCCACGTCGAGGCCCGCCGCCTCGGCGAGCCCCCACTCGGGCTCGATCCCCAGTCCGGCCACCACGAGCTGGGTCGTGATCACGCCGCCGTTCGCGGTGCGCGCCTGGATCAATCCCTGCGACTCCTCGAGGCCGACGACCTTGTCCTCGGAGACGGTCTCGATCCCCTGCTGCCGGTAGTAGTCGGCCACGAACAACCCGAGATCCCGCGGCAGCACGCGCGCGAGCGGGTACTCGCGGTCGATGACGTACGTGACCTCCTTGCCCGCGTGGCGCAGGGCCGCCGCCAGCTCCGCGCCGATGAAGCCGCCGCCGATCACGAGCACGTGCTCGAAGTGATCGAGCCGCCGCTGGAGCGCGAGGTAGTCCTCCAGCTCGCGGAAGTAGCGGAGACCCTCGACCTCCGCGCCGTCCACCGTCAGGCGCCGCGGCCGGCCGCCGGTCGCGATCAGCAGCTTCTCGTATTCGATCTCGGCGCCCCGCTCGTCCCAGAGCAGGTGGCGCGCGGGATCCAGCTCGACCACCTCGCGCCGCAGCTCCAGCGCGACGTTGTTCTCGCGGTACCAGGCCTCGTCGTGGACCGGCAGCTTGTCCAGCGTCGACTTGCCGAACCACAGGTCCTTGGAGAGCGGGGGTCGGTGATAGGGCCCGAAGTTCTCGCGGCTCACGAGCAGGATGCCGCCCTCGCGGTCGTGCTCGCGAATGCCCTCGACGGCCGAGGCTGCGGCGAGACCGCCGCCGACGATCACGTACGTGTGGCGCATGGGGTGACGATCTCCTCTGCGGTGGCGACCGCGGCCATGACGGCGGGGGATCGCGGCAAGGGCCGCAGTCTAGCACGCAGAACCGGGACGCGAATCCACGCGCGCGCGGGCGAGGCTGCGGCTCACGCGCG
>DATKKO010000280.1:0-5503 GCA_035542955.1 Terriglobales bacterium | reverse complement strand
CGAGGGCCGCGGCGTGGGCACGGCCGGGCTCGAGCAGGCCGCGGACCTGGTCGAGCAGGAGATGCGACGGCTCGGCCTGAGCCCGGGCGGGGACGACGGCGGCTGGGACCAGCGCTTCGAGGTCACGACCGGCGCCGAGGTGGCGCAGCCCACGGCGATCGTGCTGGACGGCGCGCGACACGAGGCGGGACCGGAGTTCGAGCCGCTCGGGTTCTCGACCAACGGCTCGCTGACCGCGCCCGTGGTCTTCGCCGGCTACGGGATCAATGCGCCGGAGTACGGCTACGACGACTACGCCGGACTCGACGTGCGCGACCGCATCGTGCTCGCGCTCACGAACGAGCCGGGCGAGCTCGACTCGACCAGCCGCTTCGAGGGCACGGTGAACACGCCGCACGCCGAATGGCGCACCAAGGCCATCGCCGCCCGCGAGCACGGCGCGCTGGGGCTGCTGCTCGTGAACGGGCCGCGCTGGCACGCGGGCGAGCCCGTGCGCAAGCCGCGCTCCGACGGCCAGGGCTACATGACGAGCGGGCTGCTCGCGGGTTGGCTCGACGACTCGCTCGGCGAGGCGCTGGTGCGCCACGCCGGCGTGAGCCTGCTCGCGGCCCAGCTCGCGATCGACACGGCGGCCGCTCCCCACGGCTTCGCCATCCCGGATTCGGTCACGCTGACGGTGAATCTCGCGCGCACGCGCGCCCGCATCCGGAACGTCGTGGGCCGGCTGCCCGGCCGGGACTCGAGCCGCGTGCTCGTGATCGGCGCGCACTACGACCACCTCGGCTACGGCGGCGAGACCTCGCTCGATCCGAACGAGCGCGTGCCCCATCTCGGCGCGGACGACAACGCCTCGGGCACGGCCGCCCTGCTGGGCACGGCCAGGCTGCTGCGCGAGCGCGCGGCGCGCGGGTGGCGGCCCGAGCACGACGTGTTCTTCGCCGCGTTCACGGGTGAGGAGATGGGCGTCGTGGGCTCGTCGCACTTCGTCGACGATCCGCCGCGGCCGCTGTCGAGCATCGAGGCCATGCTCAACATGGACATGGTCGGCCGGCTGCGGAACGACAAGCTGATCGTGATGGGAGTGGGCACGGCGGAGGAGCTGCCGGCAATCGTGGTGGACGTGAACCGGGCGCGGCCGGACACCTTCGACATCCGCACCACCAGCGATGGCTACGGTCCGAGCGATCAGTCGTCCTTCTACCGCCGCCAGATCCCCGTGCTCATGCTCTTCACCGGGGCGCACGCGGACTACCACAAACCGAGCGACACCTGGGACAAGATCGACGAGCGCGGCCTGTGGCGGGTGACGACCTTCGCCGCCGCGCTCGTGGAATCGCTCGACGCGCGGCCGCGCGTGCGCTACCTGCGGGCGAAGGCCGACAGCAGCACGGGCCGCGTGGCCGGCGGCGCGGGGCACGGCGCCTACCTCGGTACGATCCCCGACTACACGCAGACCGAAGGCGGCGTGCTGCTCACGGGCGTGCGCGAGGGCAGCCCGGCGGAGAAGGCCGGACTCACGGAGGGCGACGTGCTGGTGAAGTTCGACGACATCCGCATCGACAACATCTACGACTTCACCTACGCGCTTCGCTCGCGCAAGCCGGGACAGAGCGTGCGCCTCACGGTGAAGCGCAAGGGCACGATGGTCGAGACCAGCGCCGTGCTGGGGACGCGGCCGTGAGCGCCCGCCCGGTCTTCGCGCGCCGCTCGGCGCGGCTCGCGGCCGGTGCGCTGCTGTTCACGCTCGCGGCGCCGGGCGCGGGCCCGACGGGAGCGGCGGCGGGCGCGTCCGACGTGGGCCCCGGGCTGCCCGTGCCGCCGACGGCGGCGCGCGTGGACAGCCTGATCCGTCCGGGCGAGACGCACTTCGCCGGGATGTGGCAGCTCACCTTCGGCGGCGAGAACGCCGAGGCCTACTGGTCGGCGGACGGATCGAAGGTGATCTTCCAGGCCACGCGCCCGGGCTGGCCGTGCGACCAGATGTACGTGATGGATCTCGGGACGGCGAAGGAGACCCGGGTGAGCACCGGCCGCGGGCGCTGCACCTGCGGCTACTTCTACGACCACGACCGCAGGATCTTCTTCTCCTCGACCCACCTCGCCGACGACTCGTGCCCGCCGCAGCCCGACTACTCGCACGGCTACGTGTGGCGCGTGGATCCGGGCTACGACATCTTCACCGCGCGGCCCGGCGGCTCCGGGCTGCGACGGCTCACGCGCACGACGGGATACGACGCCGAGGGCACGCTGTCCTCCGATGGGCGCTGGATCGTCTTCACCTCGATGCGCGACGGCGACCTCGACATCTACAAGATGCGCCCGGACGGCTCGGAGGTGACGCGGCTCACGCGCGCGCCGGGCTACGACGGCGGCCCGTGGTTCTCGCACGACGGGACGAGGATCTGCTACCGCGCGCACCACCCGGCCGACTCGGCCTCGCTCGCCGACTATCGGTCGCTGCTCGCGCGGGATCTCGTGCGTCCCACCGAGATGGACCTCTGGGTGATGAACGCGGACGGTTCGGATCAGCATCCCGTCACGCACGATCCCGGCGCGTCGTTCGCGCCGTTCTTCGCGCCCGGCGACGGCGCGCTCATCTACGCCAGCAACCGCGAGGATCCGCACGGGATGAACTTCGATCTCTACCTCGTGCCGCTCACGGCCACGGGCGGCGGAACGCCCGAGCCGGTCACGCGCGATCCGCTCTTCGACGCCTTCCCCATGTTCAGTCCCGACGGCCGCTGGCTGCTGTTCGAGTCGAATCGCGGCCATCGCGCGCCCCACGAGACGAACATCTTCCTCGCGAGGTGGCGCCCCTGAGCGTGACGAGGCGCGCGGACGATCGTCCGTTCCGGCGCCGCGGGCCCGCGCTCGCGGTGGTCGTCGCGATCCTCGCGGTCTTCGCCCTGCTGCAGGCGCCGGACTTCCTCCGCGTGCCGCTGGTGGGCGACGACTACATCGTGCTCGACAAGACGCGGAACGCGGGGCTCTCCTCGATCGTGGCGCCGCGCCTGCTGATCTCGCACTACTATCGGCCCTGGTCGCGCGAGCTGCACTTCTGGGTGCTCCAGCGTCTCTTCGGTCTGCGGCCCGCGCCCTATCACGTGGCGAGCGCGGTGCTGCTCGTGGCCGCGCTGGCTCTCTATTTCGTGCTCGCGCGCCGGCTCGCCGACCCGGGCGCGGCCGCGCTCGCGACCGCCGGCGCGGCGGCGCTCGCCGGATGGGGGCTGCTGCTGATCTGGGCGGCCGGCGCGCAGGACCTGTGGATGCTGCTCTTCGCGCTGCTCGCCCTCGTCGCCTGGGATCGCGGGCGCACGGGGTGGTCGGCCGCGGCGCTGGCGCTCGCCCTGCTCAGCAAGGAGACGGCGGCCCTGCTGCCCGCTCTGTTCGTCGCCCACGCGCTCCTCGTGGCCCGCGATCCCTGGGGGCGCGCGCTGCGGCGCGCGGCGCCGTCACTGATCGTGATCGCGGTCTGGGCCGTGTTCCATCCGCTGCTCGGCGGCCGACTGCTCTGGCCGCACGCCGAGCCCGCGAATCCCGGGCTGCATCTGCCCGTCGCGACCATTGCCCTGCGCACGCTCGTCGCGACGCTGAATCTCGACCAGCGCGCGCGCCCTGCGGGGGGCTGGGGCGCGGCGCTGCCGCGGGCCGCGGCCGGCGCGCTTCTGCTCGCGGGGCTCGCGGGATGGGGCCTCGCCGCGCGGCGCGCGCGCGAGGCCGCTCCGGGGCGGCCAGCCGCCGGGCGCGTGGCTCTGTTCGGGATCGTCTGGGCCGTGGTCGGATGGGCGCCGCTGCTCATGCCTTCGCTGGGCTGGCATGCCTACTACGTGCTGTTCGGCGCGCTGGGCGCCTGGCTCGCGCTGGGCGCCTGGCTCGCGCGCCGATGGTGGGCGGGTATCGCGCTGGTGGCGATGTTGGCGGTGCTGCGCGCCGGGCTCGCGGAGACGCCTTCGGAGGATTGGGGCACGGAGTGGTTCCAGCGCCGCGCGGCCGCGTTCACCGCGGGCGCGCACGACGCGCTGCTCCGGCTCCGGTCGGCGCTGCCCCGGGGCTCGCGCGTCTTCATCGCCGGGCTGCCCGGAGGCACGGGGCTCGTGCCCGGTCACGACGAGTCGCCGGTGCTCCGGGTCTGGTATCGCGATCCTGCGCTGCGGGTCGCCGATCTCGATCGCTACCGGATTCGATCCGCGGGCGACTCGGCGGGCATCGACGTGTTCTTCGGCTTCGACTTCGCGTCGGGCTGGCGCGAGCTGGTGAAGGGGGCGGAGGACGTGAGCGCGGCTGCGGCGGAGCCCGGCTGGCGTGCGAACCATGAGCGCCTGGCCATCGCGCTCTCGCGCGCCTCCGACTGGAGCGGCGCCTCCGGCGAATACGCGAAGCTCGCCCGCGCGTTCCCGGACGAGGTCGCCTATCCGTACTATGCCGGGCTCGCCTGCGGCATGAGCGGAGACAGCGCCGCCGCCTCGCGCTGGCTGCGGCGCGCGGCCGCCCTGCCCGGGGCGGACGACGAGGTGCGCTCGGCGCTGCGCGTGTTCGAGCCGCGCTCGCTGCGGCGCGGCCGGGAGGAACGTCCGTGAGATCCGCGCAGCTCGTGCAACGCGCCCGCGGGCCGGGCCTGTTCGGCGTGGCCGCGCTCCTCGGCGCGTTCCTGGTCTCGCAGTACGGCTACGCGTGGCGTGTGCCGTTCATCAACGACGACTACGTCTTCCTCGACCTGACCCGCGCCATGCCGTGGCGCTCGATCTGGGCGCCGCACCTGCTGTGGGTCGGACGCTATTACCGGCCCTGGTCGCGCGAGCTGCACTACTGGACGCTCCAGCACCTCTTCGGCGTGCGAGAAACGCCCTTCCACGCGGCGAGCTTCGCGCTCTGGCTCGGCGTGCTGCTGCTCTTCTGGGCTCTCGCGCGGCGGCTGGCGGGCGCGCGCACGGCGGGCGTGGCCACGGCGGGCGCTGCGGCGCTCGCGGCCTGGGGCATGCCAGTCGTGTGGGCGGCGGGGGCGCAGGACCTGTGGATGATGCTCTTGGCGCTCGCGAGCCTGCTCGCGTTCGCGCGCGGGCGCGCGCTGCTCTCCGCCGTGTTCTACGCGCTCTCGCTGCTGAGCAAGGAGACGGCCGCGCTGCTGCCCGCGGTCGCGTTCCTGCTCGCGCTCGCGGTGGAGAGACGCACGTTGCGCGCGGCGCTCGCGCGGGCGGCGCCGCTCGTCGCCGTGGGCGCGGTCTGGGCGGCGCTGCATCCGCAGCTCGGCGGACGCCTCTGGGCCGTGCAGCGCTGGCCCGCGGTGCGCGGCGGAACGACGCCGCTGCGCTCCCTGCTGGGCACGCTGCTGGCCGCGGGCAACCTGGACCGGCTGCCGCATCCCGAGCGGGGATGGACCGGGCCGCTGCTGCTCGGGGCGCTGGGCGCGGTCGCGCTGGTCGCGCTCGCCGCCTGGGCGCTGCGCGCGACCGACGAGCCGCCGCCGCGAGCGGCGGCGCGCGCGGCCGTGGTCGGAGCCGCGTGG
>DATKKO010000279.1:0-4197 GCA_035542955.1 Terriglobales bacterium | reverse complement strand
CGACCTCCTCGGCGCCGTCGCGCGGCGATCGCGGGTCGTGGGCTTCGACGTGGTCGAGCTGGCGCCGATTCCCGGGCAGCCGGCCTCCGATTTCCTCGCCGCGCGTCTGGTGTATCGCCTGATCGGGCTCGCGCTGGGTCGCGGCCGCCGGGACGGGACGGGTGGATCGCCGCGGTGATGGACCGGGACAAGCGTCTCGTCCTGCGGAAGAACCAGGACCGCCGCGTCCGCGCCGGCCATCCGTGGATCTTCAGCAACGAGGTGTCCCGCATCGAGGGCGAGCCCGGCCCGGCCGACCTGCTCGAGGTCACCGACGGGCGCGGCGCCTTCCTCGGGCGCGCCTACTACAACCCCCGCAGCCTGATCTGCGCCCGCCTGCTCACGCGCGGGCACGACGAGATCGACGCCGACTTCTTCGCGAAGCGCATCGAGCGCGCGCTCCGCTTCCGCGAGCGCGTGCTGCCGGGCGAGCAGGCCGTGCGGCTGGTCTACGGCGAATCGGACTTCGTGCCCGGCCTCGTCGTGGATCGGTACGGCGACTTCCTCGTCGTGCAGATCCTGACCCTCGGCCTCGAGGCCCGTCAGGACCTGGTTCGCGAGGCGCTCGAGCGCGTGCTCGCGCCCCGCGGCGCGATCCGCGCGGCCGATTCGCCGTTGCGCGCGCTCGAGGGCCTTCCGCTCGAGCGCGGCCTCTGGTGGGGCGAGGCGCCGGACCGCATCGAGGTCCACGTCGGCGGATTCCGCGTGGAGGCGGATCTCCTGCACGGACAGAAGACCGGGCTCTTCCTCGACCAGCGGGTGAACCGGCGGCTCGCGGAGGAGCGCGCGGCCGGCCGTCGCGTGCTCGATCTCTTCTGCTACGGGGGCGAGTGGGCGCTCCACGCGGCCCGTGGCGGCGCGACAGCCGTGCTGGCCGTCGACTCGTCGGAACCGGCGCTGGCCGCGGCCGCGCGCAACCTCGAGCGCAACGGACTCGCGGACCGCGTGGGCCTGCGGCACGGGGACGCCTTCGACGTCGCGCGCGAGCTGGAGCGGGCGGGCGAGCGCTTCGGGCTGGTGGTGGTCGATCCGCCCGCGCTGGTCAAGTCACGCCGGTACCTGGCCGCCGGCGCGCGCGCCTACCGCGAGATCAACCGCACGGCGATGGCCATGCTCGAGGAGGAGGGATTCCTCGTCACCTGCTCGTGCAGCCATCATCTGGAGGACGCGCTGTTCCGGCAGGTGCTGCTCGAGGCCGCGCGCGCGGCGCACCGCCCGTTCCGGCTCCTCGACTGGCGCGGCGAGCCGCCGGATCACCCGCAGCTCCTCGCCGTGCCCGAGACGCACTACCTGAAGTGCGCGGTGCTGCAGGCGCTGTAGCGGGCCGCGGAAAAGCCCGATCACTGCGTTGGCTCGATCGCTCCTCGTTGCGACGTATCCTGAAGGATACGACTCACTCGTCGCTCCCACGCCGCCTTGTCCTCGGGCTTTTCAGGAGCCCGCGCCTTCAGGGCTTTCCTCGGTCTTCTCGCCCGACTTCCTCACCTCGTCCACGTAGTTCATGCGCAGATCGGTCAGGACCTGCCGCACGATGCGGGCCTCGTCCTTCTCGAGGTTCCCCCGTGTGCGGCTCTCGATGGCCTCGAGCGTGTCGATCATGTCCCGCGCCACGTCGAGGTTCCTCTCGATCTGGCGGGTGATCGGGTTCATGAGCTTGCCGAGCGCGATCATGCCGTTCTGCTGGAGGCCGAGCACGAGCTGGAGGAACAGGGCGGCCTGACGGGACGGGGGCGTGTCGGTCATGGGGCGTCTCCTTCGCCGGCGGATGCGCGCGGGGCGGATTCACGCTTCGCACGGGTGCGCCCCGGCGGGCCGAGGGTCTTGGCTTCCTCCCAGAGCGCATCCAGTTCCTCGAGCGAGGCGTCGCCGGGGCTGCGGCCCTGCTCGCGGAGACGGCGCTCGATGTGCTCGAAGCGCTCGCGGAACCTTCCCGAGGCCGCGCGCAGCTCGCGCTCCGGATCGATCGTGAGATGCCGGGCGAGGTTCACGGTCGCGAACAGCAGGTCGCCGATCTCGCGGGCGAGCGCGCGGCGGGAGTCCCGGCCCAGCTCGCGCTCGATCTCGCCCAGCTCCTCCCGCACCTTCCCGAGCGGGCCCGAGACGTCGGGCCAGTCGAAGCCCACGGCGCCGGCCTTCTCCTGCACGCGGTACGCGGCCACGAGCGCGGGCAGCCCGCGGTGGATCTCGCCGAGCAGAGAGGCCTCGCCGCCGACCGCGTCCTTCTCGCCCTTCTTGATCTCCTGCCACTGCCGGTACGCGGCGTCCCCGCTCGCGATCTCGGCATCGCCGTACACGTGCGGATGGCGGCGCTTGAGTTTCCGCGCGGCGCTCTCGAACGCCTCGGCGAGCCCGGGCCCGCCCTGTTCTCCGCTCAGCTCGAGGCAGAAGATCGCAAGGAAGGCGAGATCGCCGAGCTCCTCGGCGATGTGGTTCGGATCGCCGGACGCGATCGCCTCGCCGGCCTCGACGGCTTCCTCGGTCAGATACGGAGTCATGCTGCCGAGCGTCTGCTCGCGGTCCCAGGGGCAGCCGTCGGGCGCCCGCAACCGGCGGCAGACCGCGACGAGATCGGAGAACGCGTCCCGCTCGCGCCCGCTTGCGCCCTGATCGTCCATGCCGCGGAGCATAGCGGAGGCGCGCGGCGCGCTCCACTCCGCGCGGCGCGCTCCGATCGCAGCGCCTCGTTTGCGCGCCCCGGCGGGGCTGTCCTACGATCCGCGGCCTCGTGCCGCGCGGGTGTCCCCGCGCGATCTCCGCGAGTCGGATGGGGCGGACGGCCCGGAACGGCGCGTTCCGGAGCGGATGGAGCCGATCCATGGGCATGCCGGTGTCGACCTGGGTGGAGGTGGACCTCGACCGCTTCGGCGCGAACGTGCGCGCCGTGCGCGCGCTGGTCGAGGGTCACGCGCCGGCGCGTGACGGGCATTCACGCGGCGTGCTGCTCGTGGTCAAGGCCGATGCCTACGGGCACGGCGCGGTCGAGATCGCGGAAGCCGCCGCGCGCGAGGGCGTCGCCTGTCTCGGCGTCGCCACGCTCCACGAGGGCATCCAGCTCCGGCAGGCGGGATGCCGGCTGCCGATCGTGGCCCTCTCGCCCCTGCTGCCGAGCGAGATCCGCGAAGCCGTGGCGCACGAGCTGGACCCCACGGTCTGCGATCTCGATTTCGCGCGCGAGCTGTCCGCGGAGGCGACCCGCGCGGGGCGCGCCGTGCGCTGCCACGTGGAGGTCGACACCGGGATGGGGCGCACCGGGGTCGGCGAGTCCGAGGCGGAGGGTTTCCTCTCGGCGATCACGTCGCTCCCCGGTCTGCGCTTTGCGAGCCTGTTCACGCATTTCCCGGACGCCGACGCCGCGGACCTGTCCTTCGCCGAGGACCAGGTGCGCCGCTTCGACCGGCTCGTCGCGCGCCTCGGTGAGCGCGGCCTGCGGCCGCCGCGCCTGCACGCGGCGAACAGCGCGGGAACGGTGAACCTGCCGGATGCGCGCTTCGACTGGGTGCGCGTGGGCCTGCTCGCGTACGGCCACCGGCCGCCCGTGGCCCGGGTCGGCCTCGAGCTCAAGCCCGTGATGTCCTTCAAGAGCCGTCTCGTCCAGATCCGGGATCTCCCCGCCGGCTCGCCCATCAGCTACGGCCGCTCGTACGTGACGCCGCGCCCGATGCGCGTGGGCGTGGTGGCGGTGGGCTACGGGCACGGGTACTCGTGGCTGCTCTCGAACCGCGGGGCCATGCTGGTGCGCGGTCGCCGCGTGGACATCGTCGGGCGCGTGACGATGGATCTCACCATGGTGGATCTCACGCCCGTGCCCGACGCCACCGTGGGCGACGACGTGGTCCTCTTCGGCGACCAGGACGGCGCGACCCTCCCGCTCGAGGAGGTGGCGGCGGGGAGCCAGACGCTGCCGTACGAGATCATGTGCACGATCGGCAAGCGCGTCACGCGCATCTACCTGCGCGACGGGCGGCCGGTGAAGCTCACCTCACTCGTGGGCGAACGCGCCGAGTGGGTCGCGCAGGCGGCCGATCACTTCCGCAAGCGCGCCGAGGCCGTGGCGGCGGCGAAGCGGCGGTAGGCTCTGTCTGGGAATTCCCCGTGAGCCGCGCCGGGCCGGGGAGCGAGTAGTGCAAGGAACGAGGAGGAGACACGCCTTGTCCGGCT
>DATKKO010000278.1:0-2404 GCA_035542955.1 Terriglobales bacterium | reverse complement strand
GACGTGGCGCGCTTCTCGGCCGTCGACGTGCCGGCGTTCAACTTCGGCCCGGGCCTGCCGGACCTCTGCCACACGGCCGGCGAGTACTGTCCGCTGGCGAACCTGGAGCGCACCTACGACTGCCTGGCGCAGTATCTGGTCACGGAGGTCCCCAGCTCATGAGCCCTGACGCGGACCCGCGCGCGACGCCGCCCCTGAACCCGCTGCTCACCGAGGGCGGCGAGTATCCGTTCGTCACGCTCGAGCGCCGCAAGCGCGAGCTGGTGCCGCCCGGGACGCAGGCGATCAACTTCAGCATGGGCGATCCGCGCGAGGAGACGCCCGAGTTCATCCGCGAGGCGCTCAAGCGCGCCGTCCCCGCGGTCTCGAGCTATCCGGCCGTCGCGGGGCAGGCCGCGCTGCGCGCCGCGTTCACCGGGTGGTTCGCGCGGCGCTACGGCGTGCGGCTGGATCCGGAGACGGACGTGCTCCCCGCGAACGGCACGAAGGAGGCCGTGTTCCTGATGGCGTTCGCCGTCGTCGGGCGGCACGCGGACCCGGCCGTGTCGGGAGCGCCCGAGCGACGCACGGTCGTGATCCCGTCGCCGGCGTACCCGGTCTACGAGCCCGCGGCCCGCTTCGCCGGCGCCGAGCCGTACCGGGCGCCGTTGCGCAGCGAGGACGCGTGGCGCTTCGTGCCCGAGCGCGTGCCCGACGAGGTGTGGCGGCGCACCGCGCTGCTCTGGCTCAACACGCCGCACAACCCCACGGGCGCGGTGCTCGGTCGCGACGCGCTCGCGCGGGTGGCGGCCCTCGCGCGCCGCCATGGGTTCTGGGTGGCGGCGGACGAGGCCTACGCCGAGATCTACTTCGGCGCGGCCCCGCCCTCGATGCTCACCTGCGGGCTCGAGAACGTGGTGGTCCTGCACACGCTGAGCAAGCGCTCGGCGATGACCGGCTACCGCTCGGGGTTCATCGCGGGCGATCCGCGGCTGATCGCGGCGCTGCGCAAGTTCCGCCCGAACGTGGGCGTCGCCACGCCGGACTTCGTGCAGAGCGCGGCGATCGCCGCCTGGAACGACGACGCGCATGCCGCGAACCAGCGCGCGAGGTACGCGGCCAAGCGCGAGCTCTTCCTGCCGTACTTCGCGCGGCGGGGCTGGCGGGTCGAGGCGAGCGAGGCCAGCTTCTACCTCTGGCTGCGCGTGCCGGGCGGGGACGACGTCGCCTTCGTCGAGCGCCTGCTCCGGATCGGGGTGGTCGCGCTGCCGGGCTCGTATCTCGGCCCGGCGGGGGCGGGCTTCATCCGCTTCGCCCTGGTGCCCACGCTCGAGGAGTGCCGCGAGGCCGTCGCGCGCATGGAGGCCGCGGGCGCGGCGCTCGGATCATGAGCGGACTCCCCGTCGACCGCTGGCGCGCGACGATCGGCGACGCGTACGAGGGCCGCCGGCCGCTCGAGGACGCCGAGGTGCGCGGTGCCGTGGAGGGAGCGGTCGCCGCGCTCGATTCGGGCGCGTTGCGCGTGGCGGAGAAGGTCGCCCGCGCGGGCGAAGCCGAGTGGGTCACGCACGGCTGGCTGCAGCAGGCGCTCGCGCTCTACTTCCGGCTGCGCGTGTCGCGCACGATGGAGGTGGGCCCGTTCGAGTTCCACGACAAGATCCCCTTGAAGCGCGGGCTCGAGGCCGCGGGCGTGCGCGTGGTGCCGCCGGGGGTGGCGCGCTACGGCTCGTTCCTCGAGCGCGGCGCCATCCTCATGCCCGGCTACGTGAACATCGGCGCGCGCGTGGGCGCCGAGACGCTGGTCGACACCTGGGCCACGGTGGGCTCGTGCGCGCAGATCGGCGCGCGCGTGCATCTCTCGGGCGGCGTGGGGATCGGCGGCGTGCTCGAGCCGCCGCAGAGCCGGCCGGTGATCGTCGAGGACGACTGCTTCCTGGGTTCGCGCTCGATCGTGGTCGAGGGCGTGCTGGTCGAGGAGGGCGCGGTGCTCGGCGCGGGCGTGGTGCTGACCTCCTCGACGCCGATCGTGGATGTCGCCGGGCCCGAGCCCCGCGTCACGCGCGGGCGGGTGCCGCCCCGCGCCGTCGTGATCCCCGGCTCGCTGCCGAAGTCGTTCCCCGCGGGCTCGTTCGGCGTGCCCTGCGCGCTCGTCATCGGCCGGCGGAGCGACAGCACCGATCGCAAGACCTCGCTCAACGAGGCGCTGCGCACCTACGGCGTGGCGGTGTAGGCGCGGCGCGTGCCGCGCGGCTCCCGCGGTGGTCGAGGTCGGTGAGGTCCGCGAGCGCGCGGCGTGGGTGGATCGCGGAGTCGCGCGCCCCGCGCGTCTTGACCACCCCCGGAGGCACCCCTAGACTCCGGCGCGTCCGGCCGTGCGATCACGGCCGTTGCGGCCCGGGAGGAAGCTCTTGGCGATCGTGCGTCT
>DATKKO010000277.1:0-8144 GCA_035542955.1 Terriglobales bacterium | reverse complement strand
GCGAGCCAGCCGATAAAGCCGCCCGCGAAGGAGTCGCCGGCGCCCGTGGGGTCGACTAGCTTCTCCAGCGGGTATGCGGGCGCACTGAAACAGGCGCCGTCGGTGAACATGAGCGCCCCGTGCTCGCCCTTCTTGATGATGACCGCCTTCGCCCCTTGCTCCAGCAGCCGGTCCGCCGCCCGCACGAGGATGCTCTCGCCGGCGAGCGCCCGTGCCTCCTCCTCGTTGAGCAGCGCCACGTCCACCCTGCGCAGCACCTCGAGCACCAGCTCCGGCTTGCGCGCGATCCAGTAGTTCATGGTGTCGCTGAGCGTGAGGCGCGGCTTCCTCGTCTGCCGCAGCACCTCGAGCTGCAGCTCCGGATCGATGTTCGCGAGGAAGACGAACGGGCAGTCGCGGTGCCGCTCGTCAAGATGCGGATGGAACCTCGAGAACACGTTGAGCTGGGTCTCGAGCGTGTGGGCGTGGGTCAGCTCGGGCCCGTATTCGCCTCGCCACCGAAAGGTCCGCCCGGCCGCGGTCTCGAGCCCGGAGAGATCGATGCGCCGGCTCTCGAGGAGCGTCCGGTGCTCGCCGGGGAAGTCCTCCCCCACCACGGCCACGATGCTCACCGGCGAGAAGTGCGCGGCCGAGAGGGAGAAGTACGAGGCCGAGCCGCCCAGCGCCTCGACCGCCTCGCCGTACGGCGTGCGCACGGAGTCGAGCGCCACCGAGCCGACGACCAGGATCTGCGAGCCCGCGCTCACGAGATCTCCTCGGCCGCCCGTTCCATCCGCTCCGGCGCGGTGACCCCCATCAGGGCGAGGCCGTTCGCGAACACGACGCGTGCCGCCGCCATCAGCCGCAACCGCGAGCGCGACAGCGCCGGGTCGGGGCTCACCACGCGCAGGTCGTGGTGGAAGCGGTGGAGCTCCGCCGCGGTCTCGACCAGGTACACCGGCAGGCGGTGCGGTTCGCGGGTGGCCGCCGCGCCGCGCACCACCTCCGGGAACACGGCGAGCTTCCTCACGAGCGCCGTCTCCCGCGGGGCGGCGAGCCGCGTGGGCGCGCCGTCCTCCGGCGCCAGCCCGCGCTGGGCCGCGAAGCGCAGGATCGAGCAGATGCGAGCGTGCGCCATCTGCACGTAGTACGCCGGGTTCTCGTCGTTCCGCGCGCGCGCCTCGTCGAGATCGAAGTCGAGGTGCGCGTTCGTCGAGCGCAGGAGGAAGAGGAAGCGCGCGCAGTCGGCGCCCACGTCCTCCATCAGGTCGCGCAGCGTCACGAGTCGGCCGCGGCGCTTGCTCATCTTCACCTGCTCCCGGGCCCCGTCGGGCCCGGTCTGCCACAGGTTCACCTGCTGGACGATGAGCACCTCGAGGAACTCGGGCGGGACTCCGAGCGCGGCCAACGCCGCCTTCATCGTGGTCACGTAGGCGTGGTGGTCCGGACCCCACAGGTCGATCGCGACGTCGTAGCCGCGCACGCGTTTGTCGCGATGATAGGCGAGATCGGGCAGCAGGTAGGTCGGCACGCCGTTGCTGCGCACGATCACGCGGTCCGTCGAGTCGCCGCAGCGGCTCGTCCGCAGCCAGACCGCCTCCGCGCCGCTCGCCGCGGGCGCCGGGCCCTCGTCCGCGCCGCCCTCGCCCGTCTCGGGCTGGACCGCGCGATACGTCATCCCGCGCGCTTCCAGCGCCCGCAGCGTCTCGTCCACCGCGCCCGAGCGGTGCAGCTCGGATTCGTGGAACCAGCGCGCGAACTCGGCCCCGTACTCGTCGAGATCCCGGCGCTGCTCGCGCACCATGCGCTCGAGCGCTTGGTCCCGGAACCAGGCGGCTCCGTGGTCCGGCTCGAGCAGCGCGCGCCGCGCCTCGTCCTCCGGCAGCTCGGCCGCGATGTCCTTCAGATACTCGCCCTGATAGCCTTCGTCCGGGAACGGCCGCGCGCTCCCGATCCTCTCGCCGAAGCGGGCCGCCAGCGACTCGCCCAGCAGCTCCACCTGCCGGCCCGCATCGTTCACATAGAACTCGCCCAGGGCCTCGTGCCCCGTGGCGCGCAGCAGCCGCACGAGCGTGGCGCCGACGGCCGCGGCGCGGGCGCTCACGATGTTGAGCGGACCCGTGGGATTGGCGCTCACGTACTCGACGAGCACGCGGCGACCTCCGCCGCCGGCGCTCGCGCCGAACGCCGGGCCGGCGGCGACGATCCGCCCCGGCAGCGCGTCCAGGAACGCGTCGGAGTAACGGAAGTTGAGGAACCCGGGCCCCGCCACCTCGACCGGAGCGAAGAGCGCCGGGTCGAGCGGGAACGCGGCCGCGATCGCCTGCGCCACCTCGCGGGGCGGGCGCCGGGTCTCGCGCGCCACGATCAGGGCGAGGTTCGTCGTCCAGTCGCCGTGCGCGCTCTCGCGCGGCACCGCCAGCTCGAGGCGCGCCATGCGCTCGGGACGGTAGAGCCCCGCGGCGCCCAGCGCCGCAGCGAGCCCCTCACTCAGCTCGGTCCAGACCAAGATCCACGCTCCGCGCGTCGCCCCACAGGCGGTCGAGCAGATAGTACTCCCGCGTCTTCTCGTGGAAGACGTGGACCACGACCTCGACGTAGTCGAGCAGCACCCAGCGCCGGCCCTCGAGCCCTTCGATGTGCCAGGGCCGCACGCCGCGCTCGCGCAGCTTCTCCTCGATGTTCTCGGCCACGGCCTTGACCTGCACCTCGCTCGAGGCGGAGCAGACGAGGAAGTAGTCGCAGACCGCGCCGAGGTCGCGCAGGTCCAGCGCGACGAGGTCGCGCGCTTTCTTCGCCAACGCGGCCTCCGCAGCGCGGCGGAGCACGGCCGACGCCGACGGCTCCGAAGCCGGGCGGGCTCGGCCGGTCACGGGCGGAACGGCCGTCCCGGCCGGGTCTCAGCGATCACGCCGCACCGCGTAGTCCACGGCCCGATCCAGCGCGCGGGCGGCGGCGATCGCGGGCGCCGGGCGGGCCGTGATGGGGCCCAGCGCGCGTTCGAGCAGGCATCGCGACTCCTGGGCCAGGGCATGCGAGCGGGCCCGGGCGTACTCGAAGCCGCCGCACTTCTCGATCAGCCGGCGCAGTCCCTGCCACTGCCCGGCGGTCCAGCGCTTGCGCAGCGCGAGCTGCTTGAGCCGCCGGCGATCCGACTCCGACGCTTCCCGCAGCGCCGCGATCAGCGGCAGCGTGACCTTTCCCTCGGCGAGGTCGCTGCCCACCGGCTTGCCCATCACCTCGGGGTCGCCCAGGTAGTCGAACAGGTCGTCGACGATCTGGAAGGCCACGCCGAGGCGCTCGCCGAATTCGCGGAAGAGCACGCGCGCTCCGCGCCTCGGCGCGACGCCCGCGCCGGGCGCGCGCGCGCGGCCGGCCTCCCCGCCCGAGCCGATCTCGGTGGCGGCGCCCATGAGCGAGCCGGTCTTCGCCCGGGCCAGCTCCAGGTAGCGCTCCTCGGTCACGTCGAGATCGTACGCGTACTGGAACTCGAGCGCCTCGCCGCAGGCCATGTCGGTGGCGACCCGCGACAGCACCTCGAGCGTGCACTCGAGCCGGTGCCGCACGAGCAGGCCCACCGCGTGCGCGAACAGGTAGTCCCCCATGATGATCGCCATCTCGTCCGTCCACAGCCCGTTCACCGTCGGCAGGCCGCGGCGCAGCACGCTGCGGTCCACGGAATCGTCGTGGATGAGCGCCGCCGCGTGCACCATCTCGATCGCGGCCGCCGAGAGGATCGCGGCCTGATCCAGCCGTCCGCGCGCCCGCGCGGTCAGCAGCAGCAGCGTGGGGCGCAGCTTCTTGCCGCGGGTGGCGAGCACGTGCCCGCCGACCTTGTTCAGGATGGGGATCGAGGTCCGGAAGGCCTCGCGCAGCAGCTCCTGCACCTGCGCGAGCTCGCGGCGAACCGGTCTCTGGACCGCGGCGATGGACATGGTCGGGGTTTCCGGGGACGGGAGTACCGCGCCGTCAGAGGCGGGGCGGAGGATAGGGGCCGCGCTGCGCAAGTGTCAAGCGCCGGCGCCGCTCCGCGCGCGTCTGGCGCGGCGTTCCTCGAGCCGTTCGAGCAGACGATCGCGCCGGTTGAGCTCCGGATCCTCGAGCACGGCCTGGAGGAGCGCCTCCAGCGTCTCGCCCACCTCCGGTCCGGGACCGATGCCCAGGGTCCGCATCACGTCGTGGCCGTCCACCGCGAGGTCGCGTGCGTGGAGCGCGTGCGCCTGCGCCATCACGCGGCCGATCCGGCGGCGCAGGGACTCGAGCTGCGCCGGGAATCCCGTGCGCAGCCCGTTGCCGAGGACGTCCGCGATGCGCAGGTCGAACAGGTCGGCGACCGCGTCCTCCCCCACGCGGCGCAGCCAGCGTCGCACCGCCGCGTCGCTCCATTCCGAGCGGTAGTCGAACATGTGCTCCCGCACGAGGCGGACGATCGCGGCGCGCATCTCGTTCGGGAACCGCAGGCGCTCGAGCAACCGGTCCGCGAGGTCGGCGCCCACGTCCTGGTGGCCGTAGAACGTGCCCTCGCCGCGGCGCTCGACCCTCGTCGAGGGCTTGCCGATGTCGTGCAGGAGCGCGGCCCAGCGCACCACCGGCTTGTCCGCCGGAGCGCCGTCGCACGTCTCGAGCGAATGCAGATAGACGTCGTAGGCGTGCCAGCGGTTCTGCGGCACGCCGTAGCCGCGCACGAGCTCCGGCATCCACAGCTCGAGCAGGCCCGATTCGCGCAGCAGCTCGAGCCCCGTCGAGGGCCGCGGCGCGGTCATGAGCTTCATCAGCTCCTCCCGCACGCGCTCCATCGCGACGAGCCGCGCGCGGTCGCGGGCCACGCCCAGCGCGCGCCGCGTCTCCTCCTCCACCTCGAACTCGAGCGTCGCCGCGAAACGCGCTGCGCGCAGCGGGCGCAGCGCGTCCTCGTGGAAGCGCTCGCGCGGATCGCCCACGGCGCGCAGCACGCCGCGCTCGAGATCGGCCAGCCCATCGTGCGCGTCCACGAGCACCCCGTTCAGCGGATCGAAGGCGAGGGCGTTGATCGTGAAGTCCCGTCGGGCGAGGTCGGCGCGGAGGTCGCCGGTGAAGTCCACGCGGTCGGGATGCCGCGCGTCCGCGTAGCCCTCCTCGCGACGGAAGGTCGTGCACTCGATGGTCGCGTCCTCGAGCACGACGAGGACCGTGCCGTGCGCGATCCCCAAAGGCTCGACCCGCGGGAACAGGGCCATGACCTCGGGCGGCGGCCGGTCGGTCGCCACGTCGTAGGCGCCGTGGAAGCTCCGGCCGAGAAGCACGTCGCGCAGCGTGCCGCCGACGAGGTACGCTTGGCGACCGTCGGCGCGCAGGCGGCGCAGAGCCTCGAGCAGTCCGGACGGCCAGCGCTCGGCGGCGAGGCGCGACAGAGCCCGGGACTCGAGCGCCGGGCGATCCGGCTCAGGACGGGGCCGCGCCATCATCGGGATCCGGGGATGATCCGGCGCGAAGGAGGAGATCGATGCGGAAGATCGCGCTCGCAGGCATCGCCGTTCTCCTCCTCGTCGCCGCTGCCCCCGCCGCCTCGCGCGCCGAGGATCGCGTCCCGCCGCCGCGCGTGCGGGCGTGGCAGACGGGCCTGCTGCGCGACGACCGGCTTCGGCATGTCTCGCTCGCGTTCACCGCGGGTCTCGGCACGGGACTCGTCACGCGCAGCTCCGTCGCCGCGGCCGGCGCGGCGTTCGGCCTGGGACTCGCCAAGGAGATCCGGGACCGCCCACACACCGGGTTCGATGCCGTGGATCTGATCGCCGACTCCGTGGGCGCCGCGCTCGCGGCCTGGGCGACGCACGCCGTCCGCTAGCGGCCCGGACGCGAGCTCGTCGGAGGCGGCGGCCTCGGCGTGTTGTCCGTCCCTCCGTCACCGCCGCCCGACGAGCTGCGACTCAGGCCGATGCCCAGGACCGCCCCCATCGACAGCAGGCCGATGAGCCCGGTGCGATACCAATCGACGCGCCGCGCCGAGATCGAAGCGACCTGGTCGAGCGGCAACCGGAGCGTGTCGAACTCGTCCACCGGTCCCTCCACGTCACGGCGACGTACGCCTGCCAGCGTGTCCCCGTCGACCCGGGCCTCGTCGAGCTGGTAGCTCAGCCCCTCGCGGGTGACGACCCGCACCGGCTGACGGGGAACGCGTTCCGTGTATTCCGAGCTGGGGATCTCGCGCAGAGTCGTGCATCCCTGCCCCAGCAGCAGGGTCATGGCCGTCAGCGCGTACCACGAACGACACCGAAACCGCATCCCGTCTCCCTCCGCCTGTCCCGGCCGTGCTTGAGGATACCTCACCAGGGGCCGGCGCGCGCCTGCGGGGCGCGAGCGGCGGGGGCGCCCGCAACCGGTCAGTGCCAGACGAGGATGCGGCCGCAGGACTCGCAGACCGTGAGCGCCTCGGCGCCCGGGCTGGCCGAGGTCGGGAGCGCCATGTAGCAGCCCTGGCAGACCCGGTCCCGCACGGCGACGACGGCCCGGCCATAGCGACGGCGCGCCCGCTCGTAGGCTCGCATCCAGTGGGGCTCGAGCTGCTGGTGGAGCTGCCGGCGCGCGCGCTCCAGCGCCCCGAGCCCCGGAAGATCGAGGCCCAGCGCGCGGCAGCGCCGCCGCCCATCGGGCGCGTGCGCCTCCTCGAGCAGCAGGTCGGCGTCGTGCAGGGCGACGAGCGCGCTCCGCGCACTCATGGCACGAGCTCCCGCAGGATCCCGGCGAGCTCCTCGACTCGCTCGACCTCGAGCAGCTTCTGGCGCACGCGCGCGGGGCGCACGATCGCCAGCGTGCGCGCGACCAGGTCGAGGTGGGTCGAGACCGGCGTCTCGGCGGGCGAGAGCACGAGCAGGACGAGGTGCACGGGATCGGGATCCGCGGCGGACCAGGCGATGCCGCGCCGCGAGCGTCCGACCAGCACGAGCGGCGAGGAGACGAGGAGAGATCGCGCGTTCGGGGCGGCGATGCCGTGCCCCGCGCAGGTCGAACCGAGGCGTTCCCGCAGGAGCAGCGTGGCCTGCAGCAACTCGGGCTCCTGCCCGACGCCCAGCGCCCGGGCGCGGCGGGACAGTTCCGCCAGGACCGACTCTCGCCTGCGATGCTTGAGGTCCGAGAAGAAGCGCGCGGGGTGAAGAGTCGGACCGATCGAAATCGCCATCGGTCTCACGACCTCCCAGCCGCACGATAGCAGAGCCGCCCGGGTCCCGCCAGAATTCAGGCGATCGGCGGCGCCGCCGGGCTCGGCTTCCGGCGAGCGCGCACCGGCAGCCAGCGCGACGCCAGCCACGTCATCAGGCAGCCGATGAGCGCGCCTCCGACCACGTCGCTGAGGAAGTGGCGGTTGAGGTACATCCGCGAGAACGAGACGAGCAGGGCCAGGGCGAAGACGGCGATCCCGCTCCTGCGCCAGCGCGAGCGCAGCAGCCACGCGATCGCGAACGCGTTCGCGGCGTGGCTCGAGGGGAACGAGGAGTTCGAGCGCCTGCGCTCGCCGTCCGGGCGCTCGCGGCCGACGATGCGCTTCAGGCTCTCGACGACCAGGTTCGTGCCGGCCAGCGACACGGCGGCGAGCCGGACCGTACTCCAGCCCCCGCCACTCGCCACGTCTGCGGCGAGCACGACCGCGAGACCCATCGACACGATCGGCGGCCGCGCCCAGGACGAGGCCGCCGCCATGACCGGCTCCAGAGCGGGGCGCCGCTCCTCCTGCACCGCCCGCGCCACGGTCCAGTCGAGCCGCTCGAGCGGGTTCAGCAGCATCAGCGCGAGAATCCACGTCTTCATCGCGATTCGTCCACCGGAAGAACGGCACCGGCCGGGATCCTGCCGTCGAGATCACGAGCCGCGCGGACCTTCACGTGCGCGCCCTCGCGCTCGAGCACGCGCACGACCTGCCCGGCGGCCAGCTCGAACTCCGTTCCCTCGAGGGTGACCCGCTGGCCGATCACGGCCTGCGCCGATCGAGCGGCGCGCCAGTCCTCGATCGGCTCCGCGAAGGCGACCCCCAGCGCCGCCAGCAGCAGCAGGGCCGAGAGGCCGCGTCGCGGCCAGGCCGCCCCTGCGGCGACCCCGAGCACGAGCCCGAGCAGGGCCCACTCGGCCGGCCGCACCGGCAGACGGACCGGCTTCTCGCCCGCGAGACCTCCACCCTCGCGCACCAGGTCCGA
>DATKKO010000276.1:0-8844 GCA_035542955.1 Terriglobales bacterium | reverse complement strand
GGGACGCCGTGGCCTCGTCGCGCAGCAGGATGGCCGGGTTGCGGAGCCGGGCGCGCGCGATCGCGAGCCGCTGGCGCTCGCCCCCCGAGAGCCGCAGCCCGCGCTCGCCGATCACGGTGTCGTAGCCCTGCGGCAGCCGCGAGACGAACTCGTGGGCGTGGGCCGCGGCGGCCGCGGCCCGCACCGCCTCGTCGCTCGCCGACGTGAGCCCGTAGGCGATGTTCGCGCGCGCCGTGTCGTGGAACAGGATCGTCTCCTGGGTCACGATCCCGAGCTGGGCGCGCAGCGAGGCCACCGTGCCCTCGCGCAGGTCCGTGCCGTCGAGCGTGATCCGTCCCTCCGTCGGCTCGTGGAAGCGGGCGAGCAGGTCCATCACCGTGCTCTTGCCCGCGCCGCTCGAGCCCACGAGCGCGACCACCTCGCCGCGCCGCACCTCGAAGCACACGTCCTCGAGCACCGGTCGCCCGGGCTGGTAGGCGAAGCCCACGCGCTCGTACCGGATGCCCTCCCGGAGCGGCGGCAGCGCCCCTGCGCCGGGCCGGTCCACGATCGCGGGGGCGGTGTCGAGCATGGCGAAGATCCGCTGCGCCGCGGCCAGCCCCTGCTGCACGTTCGCGTTCACGTCCGCCAGACTCTTGACCGGCGAGAGCGTGGTGAGCAGCGCGCCCACGAAGAGCATGAAGGCCTGCGGGGCGAGGCCGTGATGGAGGAAGATCTGCCGGCCGCCGATCCACAGCATGGCCACCGCGACCACCACGATGCCCATCTCCGTCACCGGCTGGGCCGCGGCCGACACGCGGCGCAGGTGCACGAACGCGGAATAGAAACGGTCGTTCGCCCGGTCGAACCGCTCGCCTTCGAACGACTCCATGCCGAAGGCCTTGACCACGCGCGCGGCCGTGATGCCTTCCTGGAGCACGGCGGTCATGTCGGCCATGCGTTCCTGCGCGCGCCCGGAGCGCTTGCGCATCTTGCGGCCGATGGTGGCGAGGGTGAGCCCCACCGGGGGCACGACGGCGAGCGAGAGCAGCGCGAGCGGCCACGAGACCACGAAGACCCAGACCAGCGCGCCGATCAGCGTGAGCCCGTGCTTCACCAGATTGCTCACGCTCGAGGCCAGCGCGGCGCGCAGGAATTCCATGTCGTTGGTGATCCGCGACACGAGCACGCCCGTGCGCCGGCCGTGGTAGAACGAGAGCGAGAGCTCCTGCAGGTGCGCGTACAGCTCGGAGCGCAGGTCCCGGATCACGCCCTGCTCGATCGACACCATGAGAAACGCCTGCACGTAGTCCGCGAGGTTCTTGATCAGGAAGACGACGAGCAGGATCACGCAGATCCGCTCGAGCGCGACGAGGGGGCGTGCGCGCACGATCCAGCGGTCGCCCAGTTCGGCGACGATCGCGGCCGGGCGCAGGCCTCCGCGCGCGAGCGGCAGCGCGACGCCCGGCGCCGGTGTCACGAAGGGCGCAGACGCCGCCCCAGCGCCGTGCGCCGCGGCCGCCGGCCGGAACAGCACGCTCATGAGCGGCGAGATCATGCCCAGCGAGACGAAGTTGGTGCCGGCGAAGATCGCCATGCACGCCAGCGCCAGACCGAGGCGGCCGAGATACGGCCGCAGGTAGCGGAGCAGCCGGAGATAGACCTTCATGCGCGGGATCCGGGCGTGCCGGCCACCTAGACCGAAGGCCGGCGGCGCGGGACGCGGTGCCGCCCGCGCGCGAAGAGCGGAGCGCCGACCTCGAGCTTCTCGGTGAGCGCCGCGAACAGGTCGAAGCCCCCGAAGTCCTCGGGCGAGTCCTCGGGACGCGCCTTCACCTCGCCGGAGCGAACGAGCGCGAACACGATCCGGCCCACATCCTCGCCGCCGAGCACGCCCCATTCCCGGAAGACCGTGGACGCCATCGGGCCGAACTGCTCGCGGGCCAGGCGCACGACGCCCTCCAGCACCTCGCGGCCGCTCAGGTGCCGCCGCTGCGGATCGCGAGCCCTCGCCGCCGGGAGCCTCGCGGCTACGGCGTCCATCGCCAGCACGACGAAGACGCAGGCCTCGCGCGGATAGCGCGGGCGCCCGTCGCGCGCGGGATCCTCCCCTCCGCGGCTGCGATCCTCGTGCAACGGCCGGTCGCTCGGGCTCACGTGACGCCTCTCTGCGGCGCCGGCGCCGTCCGGGGGCACGCGGACGCGGCCCGGGCGCCGGCCTCGAACGCCATCATAGGGTGCCGGCGAAAGCCCCGGCAAGGCCGCGCGCCGGCACCTTCGGCCACGTCCGTCGCAGCACCGTCGGGCGGCCGTCCAGGCCGGGGTCGCGCCGCGGGTGATCGAGGTTGTAGTGGAGTCCGCGGCTCTCGCGCCGGCGCCGCGCGCTCTCCACGATCAGGGCGCCCACCAGCGCGATGTTGCGCAGCTCGACGAGATCGCGCGACAGGCGGAGCCGGACGTAGTCGGTCTCGATCTCCTCGCGCAGCAGCGCGAGCAGGCGCTCGGCGTAGAGCAGGCGCGGGTCGCTGCGCACGATGCCCACCAGATCCCACATGCGCCGGCGCACCGCGTCCCAGTGGTGGTTGAACACGACGGTCTCGAGCGGCGGATGCGTGCCCTGCGCGCGCCACGGCTCGGGGCGCGGCGGCGTGGGTTCGCGCCGCACCAGGCCGCAGGCCTCGACGGCCGCGTGCCGGGCGCCGACCACCGCCTCGAGCAGGGAGTTGCTCGCGAGGCGGTTCGCCCCGTGCAGGCCGGTGCACGCCGTCTCGCCGATCGCGAGCAGGCCGGGGATCGAAGTCCGTCCGGCGAGCGTGGCCCGGATCCCGCCGCACATGTAGTGCGCGGCCGGCACGACCGGGATCCACTGACGCGCAAGATCGAAGCCGTAGCGCTCGAGCGAGGCGTACACGCTGGGGAAGCGCTCGCGCACGCGGGCCGCGGGCAGGTGGGTGATGTCGAGGTAGACGTGCGCCTCCCCGCGGCGCTTCATCTCGCGATCGATCGCGCGCGCCACGACATCGCGCGGCGCCAGCTCGGCCATCGGATGGGTGCGAAGCATGAAGCGCTGGCCGTCGAGCGTGCGCAGCACCGCGCCCTCGCCGCGCAGCGCCTCGGTGAGGAGCAGCGACTTCGCCTCCGGATGATAGAGACACGTGGGGTGGAACTGGACGAACTCCAGGTTCTCGACGGCCGCGCCCGCACGGAAGGCCATCGCGATCCCGTCACCCGTGGCCACGTCGGGATTGCTCGTGTAGAGATAGACCTTGCCGCAGCCGCCGCTCGCGAGCACCGTGACCTTGGCCGTGACCGGCCGGATGCGCCCCGTCCCCGGCGCGTCGCGCCGGCAGTCCATCACGTAGGCGCCCCAGCAGCGGTCCGGGCGCCGCGCGGCGGCGCGCTGCCGCATCGCCAGCGTGCCGGCGCCCAGCCGCGAGGCGAGGATGAGATCGATCGCGAGCTGCTCCTCGACGAGCCGCACGCGCGGATGGGCACGCGCCTTCGCCAGCAGCGCGTTCTCGATCGCCAGGCCGGTGAAGTCCTTCGCGTGCACGATCCGCCGCCGCGAGTGCCCGCCCTCGCGGCCCAGCTCGAGCCCGCGGCGCGCGCGCGTGAACTCGACCCCGAGCCGCTCGAGCGCGCGCACCCGATCGGGCGCCTCCTCCACGACCTCGCGCACCACGCGCGGATTCGAGAGCCCGGCGCCGCAGCGCAGGGTGTCGCGCACGTGGCGGAGGAAGCTGTCGCGGCGGTCGAAGACGGCGGCGATGCCGCCCTGCGCCCAGCTCGTGCTCGAGTCGCCGGCGCCGCGCTTCGTGAGCACGAGCACGTCCAGGCCCTGCGCGCCGCACTCGAGCGCCAGCATCAGGCCGGCCGCCCCGCTGCCGATCACCAGTACGTCCGGGTCGCTCACACGTCCTCCCCCGCGAGCGCCAGGCGCTCGACCTCCTCGCCGCCGGCGGCCCACTCCCACGCGACCTCGAGCACCGCCACGCCCTCCCGGCCGGCGTCGGCGGGCCAGCGTACCGCGTCCTTCGCGGTGAGGAGAACCCAGGCGTCCTGGCGGCGCGCCTCCGCCCGCTCGGCCCGCGCTTCGGCCGCGCCGAACCAGTGGTGATCGCGGCGGGTCGAGACCGCGACCACCTCGCATCCCCCCTCGCGCGCGCTGGCCTCGACGGCGCGCGGGTTCCCCGTGCCCGTGAGCACGCGCACCCGCGCCCCGCGCGGGCAGGGCGCACCCTCGAGCGCGCGCAGCCCGCTCACACGATGACGCCCCGCGGCGACCCGCGATCCCGGCGCGAGCTCGCGCGCCCGCTCGAGCCAGGGCGCGGGGTCCTCGCCGTTCGCCAGGCGCGACACGACGAGAGCGCCGGCGCGCTGCAGCGCGCGCAGCGGCTCGCGCAGGCGACCCGCGGGGAGCAGCGCGCCGTCCGAGGGCCAGTCCCGCGCGTCGATCAGCACGATGTCGAAGTCGCGCGCGAGCGGCCAGTGGGAGAAGCCGTCGTCCACCAGCAGAAGCGCGAAACCCCCGGCGGCGGCGCGGCGGGCCTCCGCCAGCTTGCTCGCCCCCGCGAACACGCGCCCGGCGCCGAGCGCGCCTTCCAGCATCAGCTCCTCGTCGGCGCGCCCGCCGGGACCCGGGCGATAACGCCGGCAGACGACCGCCGGCGAGAGGCCGAGCGCCAGCGCGCGCCGCGCGAGGTGGAGCGTGAGCGTGGTCTTGCCCGTGCCGCCCACGCTCAGGTTGCCCACGCTGACGACGCGGGCCTCGACGCGGCTCTGCCGTCGCAGGCCCCGCGCGTACGCGCGCCGGCGCAGCTCCCAGCCCGCGCCCATCAGGGCCGAGCCGAGACGCAGGGCCGCGTTCATCCGGGCGGCCACAGTCCCCACTCCTCGAGCTGCGCGACCGTGCGCCGCGCGGCGCCCTTCCGCGCCGCCGCCGTCGCGAGCGCGGCCGCCCCGGCGCGCTCGCGCGCGGGCGCGTCGCCCAGCCAGAGCGCGAGCGCGGCCGCCAGCTCCTCCTCGTCCGCGGCCACCCGCAGCGCCCCCGCACGCACCAGCGCCTCCACCGCGTCGCGCTGATGTTCGTGATGGGCCCCCATGAGGAGCGCCGCGCCGCAGGCCGCCGGCTCGAGCGGATTGTGGCCGCCCAGCGGGACGAGGCTGCCGCCCACGAACGCCACCTCGGCCGCCGCGTAGTAGCGAGCGAGCACGCCGAGCCGATCGTCCCAGGCCCAGGTCCCGGGCCGCCGCGCCTCGCCGGGCCGCGCGATCTCCTGACCCGCCGCGGCGGCCTCGCGCTCGAGATCGGCCGAAGCTTCGCGATGCCGGGGGATCGCCGCGACCTGCCAGCGCCCGCGCAGCGCCGCCGGCAGGCGGCGCCAGGCGCGCGCGAGCATCGCGGCCTCGCCGGGGCGCACGCTGCCGAGCACCAGCAGCAGCCGGGCGGGATCGAGCCCCGCGCTCGCGCGCGCGGCCGCGCGGTCGCGGGCCGGCTCGGGCAGCCCATCGTCCTTGAGGTTCCCCGTCACCGCGCTGCGCTCCGCGCGCGCGCCGAGCGCCCGCCAGCGCTCGAGATCGGACGCCGTCTGACAGAGCACGGCCGCGAGCCCGGCCACCAGCGCTCGGAACGGGCGGCCGAGATGCCGATAGCCCGCGAGCGACCGCGCCGAGAGCCGCGCGCTCACCACCGCGACGGGCACGTCCGCCGCGCGTGCGCGCAGGAGCCAGTGCGGCCACAGCTCGGTCTCGATCAGGAAAAGGCGTCGCGGCGCGACCCCGCGAAAGAACCGGCTCACGGCCTGCGGGGTGTCGAACGGCGCGAGACCGGCCGGCGCGCCGAGCCCGCCCAGGCGGCTCCGCCCCGCGCGCGTCGTGGCGCTGAGCACGCACCGCGCCCCGGGCCGCGACCGCGTGAGCTCGCGCAGCAGCGGCGCGACAGCGGTCGCTTCGCCGAGCGAAGCGGCGTGGATCCAGGCATCCGCACCGCCCGTGAGCGGCGCCCCGCCCAGCCGCTCGTCCCAGAGCGCGCGCTCCTCGCGGGGCGCCAGCGGACGCGCCAGCGACAGCACTGCGCCCGCGCAGGGCGCGGCCGCGCGAAGGAGCCACCAGGCCAGGCTCATGGCGCCTCGCCCACCCGCCGCGCGAACGCGCGCGTGAGGGTCTCGATCGCCTGCTCGATCCGGCAGCGCCAGGCCTCGACCGCGCCCGCGTCGAGATCGCGCGGCACGCGCACGGGCTCGCCGTAGCCGGCGACCACGCGGGTGAAGGGCCGCGGCACGCGGAAGCGGTCCCACGACGGCAGGACCGTGGCCGCGCGCGCAGCCGCGGCGGCGGGGATGATCGGATAGCCCGTGCGGCTCGCGAGATGCACGAGCCCCGGCCGCACCTGCCCGGCCGGTCCGCGGGGCCCGTCGGGCGTGACCGCGAGATCGTGCCCGCGCTCGCCCCAGCGGATCAGGTCGAGCATCCCCTCGCTCGCTCCGCGGCTGCTCGACCCGCGCGCCGTGACGAAGCCCATGCGCTCCACGATACCGGAGATCAGCTCGCCGTCGCGGCTGCGCGAGATGAGCACCGCGATGCCGCGCTTCCGGTGCGTGAAGACGAGCGGAAGGAGACGCGCGTGCCAGAACACGAAGATGCACGGACCCGCACCCGCCGCGACCTCGGCGTCGCGCTCGGCGACGCCGACCAGCTCGATCCGCCAACTGCGCCCGAGCAGCCGGACGAGCAGCGCGCCGCTCGCGGTCGCGAGCGGCATCCACCACGGCCGGTCCGGAGCGCGCCTCATGCCGAAAGCTCCCACAGCCATTCCGCGGCCCGCGCCGACGCTCCCGGGGCGCCGAGCAACTCGCGTACGACCGCGAGCCGGCGGCTCCGCGCCTCGCGGCACCCGGGATCGTCGAGCCAGGGCGCGAGCGCGTCGGCGAGCGCGCCGGGCCGGAGCGCGTCCTGGAGCAGCTCCGGCGCGACCTCGTCCTGCGCGAGCACGTTCGGCAGTCCGATGCGCGGGAGCCGGATCACGCGGCGCGCGATCTGGTGGTTGATCCAACCCGTGCGGTACACGATGACCTCCGGCGTGCCGAACAGCGCGGTCTCGAGCGTGGCCGTTCCCGAGGCGACCGCACAGCCGGTGGCGAAGGCCTGCACCGCGTGCGTGCGGCCGGCCAGCACGCGAACCCCGCCGAACGACGACGCGATCCTCTCCCCTTCCCGCTCGAGCCCGGGGGCAAGCGCGAGGGCGACCGCCAGATCGGGACGGCCCGCCGCGAGCCGGCGCGCGGCCTCGAGCATCACCGGCGCGTGCGCGCGCAGCTCCTGCGCCCGGCTCCCCGGCAGCAGGCCGAGGATCGGCGCGTCCGGGCCCGCCCCGATCTCGGAGCGCAGCGCGCGCTCGTCGACCTCGGGCTCGAGGCCTTCGAGCAGGGGATGCCCCACGAAGCGCGCGTTCACGCCCGCGCCCCGGAAGAGCGGCTCCTCGAAGGGGAAGATCACCGCGAGGCGGTCCACCCAGCGCGCCATCCGCGCCGCGCGCTCCGGCCGCCAGGCCCACACCTGCGGAGCGATGTAGTAGTAGACGGGCACGCCGAGCCGCCGGAGCGCGGGACCGATCCGGAAATTGAACCCGGGCGAGTCCACGAGCACCGCGGCGGAAGGCCGCAAGCGGCGCGCCTCCGCGAGCAGCCGCCGATACGCGCCCCACAGTCGCGGGAGCCGGCCGATCACGGCCGAGACTCCGAGCACCGCGAGGTCCTCCATCGCGACCACGCGCTCGACGCCCGCCGCGAGCAGCGCCGGCCCGGCGACTCCGCGCACGCGACAGGTCCCGAGCCTGCGCAGCGCTTCGACGAGCCGGGCCGCGTGCCGGTCGCCCGACGCCTCGCCGGCCACGATCAGGAAGCGGCGCTCGCCCCGATCGTCCACTGCCTCGCCCGCCGCTTCATGGCCGAGCGGACCTCGGCCGCCACCGCGAGCGCCGCGCGGCCGGCCTCGGCCGACGCCGCGCCGGGGCCATGGCCCTCGAGCGAGCGCACGAACGCCTCGAGCTCGAGCGCGAGCGGCTCGCCTGCGTCCACCGGGAGCGGCGCGCGCTCGATCGCGCCGCTCGCGATCGCGGCCGGCACGGCGCCGCCGCCCTCCGCAACCAGCCGCCGCAGCTCCGCGGCGTCGACGCGCAGGATCTCGGCGCTCTTCTCGAACAGGTCGAGCGACAGGTACGCGTCCGCCTGAAAGAAGCGGATGCGCCGCAGCCGCTCCTGCGAGACGCGGCTCGCCGTCAGGTTCGCGACGCAGCCGCCGGGGAATTCGAGCCGCGCATTCGCGATGTCCTCGTTCTCCGAGAGCACGGCCACGCCGACCGCCGAGATCGACGTGGGCAGGGCGCCCACCATGTCGAGCACCGCGTCGAGATCGTGGATCATGAGGTCGAAGACCACGTCCACGTCGAGCGCGCGCGGCTGGAAGAGCGCCAGCCGGTGCGCCTCGACGAACTTCGGTTCACGCACGAAGGGACGCGCCGCGAGCAGCGCCGGGTTGAAGCGCTCGACCTGGCCGACCTGGAGGATCGCCCCCGAGCGGCGCGCCGCGGCGACGAGGGCGTCCGCCTCCTCGACCGTCGCCGCCATCGGCTTCTCCACCAGCACGTGGCGACCGGCGGCGAGCGCCCGCTCCGCGGCGGCGCGGTGCCCGACCGTGGGCACGGCGACCGAGACGGCGTCGCACGCCTCGAGCAGCGCCTCCGCGCTCGGGAACGCCGCGCAGCCGTGGCGCTCCGCGACCGCGCGCGCGCGCGCCGACTCGCGGTCGTAGACGCCGGCCAGCGAGACCCCGGACAGCCCACGGTAGACGCGGGCGTGCTTCTCGCCC
>DATKKO010000275.1:0-2173 GCA_035542955.1 Terriglobales bacterium | reverse complement strand
CGGCGAGAGACCGGCGAAGGCCCACGCGCGCACGCGCCCGAGCGGCGGCACGGGCCAGGCCCGCGCCGTCTCCTCGTCCGCGACGAGCAGCGCCACCGCCCCGTCCGTGACCGGACACGAGTTCCCGACCGTGATGGTGCCGTGACGCGGATCGAAGAACGGCCGCAGCCTCCCGAGCTGCTCGAGCGTCTGGTTCTCGCGCGGGCCCACGTCGTCGCGCACCATCTCGTACGAGGGCGGCGGGAACACGGGCACGATCTCCTCGCGCAGGCGCTCGCGGGCCGCGATCGTGCGCCGGTGGCTGAGCAGCGCGAACTCGTCCTGCCGCGCGCGGCCGATGCCGAACTCACGCGCGAGCACCTCGGCGGTCTCGCCCATGTTGAGGCCGCAGACCGGATCGGTGAGCGCCTCGGCCAGCGCGATCCGCGGCTGCAGCATCGCGGGACGGAAGCGCGCGAGCGCGCCGGCGCGCGCGAGCGGGGACTTCGCGCGGCGCAACCCCTCGAGCCAGTCGCCGAACTCGAACGGGAACAGGAGCGGGATCTGGCTCATCGACTCCATGCCGCCCGCGAGCACGAGCCTCGCGCGGCCGAGCTGAATGCGCTCGGCGGCGTCGGCCACCGCCTCCATGCCCGAGGCGCAGTTGCGGTGCACGGTCACGCCCGGGACGCGCTCGGGGATGCCCGCGCGCAGCGCAGCCACGCGCGCGACGTTGGCCGCCTCGGCGGGCTGCGCGCAGTTGCCGAGCACGACCTCGTCGATCGTGCCCGGGTCCAGCTCGTGGCGGGCGAGCAGCTCGGCGGCCACCACCCGGCCCAGCTCGTGGACGGGCACGCGGCGGAACGCCGTCCCGGCCTTGGCGAAGGGAGTGCGCAGGCCTCCCAGGATCCAGACCGCGGGAGCGGCTGCCAAGGGGCTACGCCTTCTTCATCTTCGCCAGCAGCTCACGGGCCTGAGCCTGGTATCTGGGATCGAGGGGATCGCTCACCGGGGGCAGCTCGATCGCGCGCTCCAGCTGCTGGCGCGCCTCCTGCGTGCGCTTGACCTGCAGGTACGTCCGGCCCAGCTCGAGCCGGTGGTTCACGTACGCGGGCTCCAGCTCGACGGCCTTCTCCAGATCGGCGACCGCGTTGTCCATCGAGGCGCCCTTCGGCACGCCGCCGAGGATCGACTTCGCCACCGAGCGCTGGAAGAAGTTCATGCTCGCGAGCTTGCGATTCCACAGCGCCAGCACGTGCCAGGCGCGGCCGAGCCTGGAATCGAGCGCCAGCGCCCGGTCCGCCTCGGACTTGATCTCGCGCGAGAGCATGAGCTGCGTCTTCGGCCCTTCGCGGAGCGCCTGCCGCCCGAGGGCGACCGCCAGCTCGAGGTGACCGCCGGCGCTGTCGGGCGCGAGCTTCACCGCCTCGCGGGCGTGCTCGACGGCCGCGGCGGACAGATTCCGGCTGTCCTCGCCGGCAACGCTCTCGGCCAGCTCGGATTCCACGCGGGCGAGGCGGCACAACGCGGTGAAGCGGCCGGGGGCCGCCGCGAGCGCTCCGAGATAGCTCTCCCTCGCGCCCTTGAGATCGCCGCGTCCGAAGCGGGCGGCGCCCTCCGCGAGCAGCGAGTCCGCCTGCGACGCCGGCGAGGCGATGGACACCATGCCGGGGAGCATGAGGAGCGCCGCGACCGAGAGGCGACGGAGGAGCGGGACGGGAGCGATGGGCATGAGCGACCTCCCTGGCGGACCCGCCTTCGGCGGGTGCCCCGATGCGGCCGGAAGCCCCGTGCGGTGGGGGCGGGTCACCCCGGAGCGGGATCCTCGGCTGAGCGGAAGCGATCCGATGCCGGACGGACTCTGGCCCACGCCTCCGGCCCTGTCAACGCCGGGCTTCCGCTGCGCGCGCCCCGGGCCGACGCGGGCCGCATGCGCGATCCGGCCGCTCGACCGCGGTGCGCGGGACACCGGGGAGCGAAGGCCCGGGCCGCGCTTCGCGTGCCCGCATGGGCAGCACCCGATCGAGTTTGCGCTTGTCCCGACAACGCACAGGGTGCTAACGATTCCTGCGCGCGTCTCGGGAGATCGGCGCTCGAGCCTGAGTCGACCGCACGGACCGGGATCCGTCTGCCCGGGGCCGCCAGCCAGCAGCGGAAACCACGAGGGTGATCGGCATGGCCCGGACACTCATCC
>DATKKO010000274.1:0-2953 GCA_035542955.1 Terriglobales bacterium | reverse complement strand
CGCGGTCCCACGCGGCGAGCAGCGCCGCGAGTCGCTCGAGGTCCGGGGGGCCGAGCCGGTCGAGATGCGCCAGCAGCTCCGGCGTCGTGTCCCCCGGGCGCGGCGCGCCCTCGGTCGCCTCGAGGAATCGCCGCAGGATGCGCGTGAGATGGAACGCGTGCTCGCCGAAGCGTCCATGCTCGGGGAGACGCAGACCGCGCAGGGCTTCGAGCGCGGTCAGCGCTTCGAGCGCCGGATCGCGCCCTGCGCCCGCCGGCTCGGGCGCGGCCCGCCGAGGCCGGCGTCTCAACCGGCGCGCGAGAGCCACGAGCCCGGCCAGCGCCAGGGCCGCCCCCGCCGCGAGCCCCCACGGGAACCGCTCCCACCACGGCGCGGTGAACGGGCCGCGCAGCGGCCGCAGATCCGCCGTGCTGTCCTCCGCGGGCACCACGGGCTCGATCGCCAGCGCGACCGTGGGAAGACGGGACTCGACGATCGGGCCGCGGGCGGTTCGCGTCTGGTAGCCCAGGCCCGGGACATCGAGCACGCCGGTCGCGAAGGCCTGGAACGGGACCTCGATCTCGAAGGTGTCGGCGAAGGCGCCTCCGTTCCCCGAGCCGGCGAACACCGGGGCGCGCCGGAAGCGCGGCGCACCCCACTCGAAGATGCCGCCGCCCGCCGGAAGCATCCAGCGGAATGCCGTGCCGGTGGGCACGAGCACGGCCCCGCGGTAGATCACGCGCTCACCGAGACGCGCCACCCCGGGCTCGAGCGTGGCGCGAGACCAGGTGCCGCCGGGCGCCTGGGCGCGGGCCGGCGGCGCCGCGAGCGCGAGCGCCGCGGCGAGCACGGCCGTGCCCGCGGCCCTCACGCGCGCCTCCCCCGGCGTCGCTCGGAGAAGTAGCGCATGAGCACCGGCAGCCACGAGCGGCCGGTGTCGAGCACCACCACGGGGCAGCGCGCCCGGGACAGGGCGCGCGTCGCCGCGGAGAGCCGCGCGAGCGCATCGCGCCGGTAGGCTTCGCGCGCGCGGCGGCTGCCGGTGTCCAGCAGCCGCCGCGTCCCCGATTCCAGATCCTCCAGCTCGACCCATCCCACGGCGGGCAGCACCTCGTCGCGCGGATCGCGCAGCAGCAGGGCCGTGACGTCGTGCCGCCGGCCGAGCACGCGCCAGTCCCGCGCCTCGAGGGGATCGGCGAAGTCCGAGATCCAGAAGATCACGCTGTGGCGCCGCGCCGTGCGCAGCAGGAACCGCACCGCCTCGCGCGTGTCCCCCGGCCCGGCGCGGGCCTCGGCGCTCAGCACGTCGCGCAACAGCCGCAGCACGTGGGAGCGCCCGCGCGCGGGCCGCACGAAGTGCTCGACCCGGCGCCCCGCGAGCACCAGCCCCACGCGATCGTTGTGCCGCTGGGCCGCGAGCGCGAGCACGGCGCACAGCTCGGCGGCCAGCTCGCGCTTCTCCACCCCCGTGGTGCCGAAGCGCATCGAGCGCGTGACGTCCACCACGAGCAGCACCGTGAGCTCGCGTTCCTCGACGAAGCGCTTGACGAAGGGAGCGCCGAAGCGCGCGGTCACGTTCCAGTCGATGTCGCGCACCTCGTCGCCCGGGACGTAGTGCCGCACCTCTTCGAACTCGATGCCGCGGCCCTTGAACAGGCTCTCCACATTGCCGGCGAACACGTCCGCGACGAGACGGCGGCTGCGAATCTCGAGCCGCCGGACCTTGCGCAGCAGCTCGGCGGTCTCCATCAGGGCACGCGCACCTGCTCGAGGATGCGGCGCGCGACCTCCTCGCCGTCGATCCCTTCCGCCTCGGCCTCGTAGGAGACATGGATGCGATGGCGGAGCACGTCGGGAGCGATCGCCTTCACGTCCTCCGGGAGGACGTACGCGCGCCCCGCGAGCATCGCCAGCGCCTGCGCGCCCCGCACCAGGAACAGCGTCGCGCGCGGCGAGGCGCCGAAGGCGATCAGCGTGTCGAGCGGCAGCCCGAAGTCGGCGGGGCGCCGGGTCGCCGAGACCAGGTCCAGCACGTACTCCTGGATCTTGTCGTCGACGTAGATGGCGGCCAGCGTGCCCCGCGCGGCCAGCACGTCCTCACGGCGCGCCCGCGGCTCGAGCGCCGGCGGCTCGGACAGGCCCACGCGCCGCAGGATCTCCTTCTCTTCGCCGCGCTGTGGGTAGCCGATGCGGACCTTGAGCATGAAACGGTCGCTCTGCGCCTCGGGAAGCGGGTAGGTGCCCTCCTGCTCGATCGGGTTCTGCGTCGCCATCACCAGGAACGGCTCCTCCAGCGGATGGCTCTCCTCGCCCAGCGTGACCTGCTTCTCCTGCATGGCCTCGAGCAGCGCGGACTGCACCTTGGCGGGCGCGCGATTGATCTCGTCCGCGAGCACCAGGTGGGCGAACAGCGGACCGCGCTTGGGGCTGAAAGAGCCGTCGCGTGGGTTGTAGATGAGCGTGCCGGTGAGATCGGCCGGCAGCAGGTCGGGCGTGAACTGGATGCGCCGGAACTTGAGCGACAGGGCGTCGGCCAAGCTCTTCACCGCCAGCGTCTTCGCCAGCCCGGGCACACCCTCGAGCAGGACGTGCCCTCCCGTGAGCAACCCGACGAGCAGACGGTCGATCATGGCGTGCTGCCCGACGATCGCCCGCCCGACCTCCTCACGAACCCGCCGCAGAACCTCCCCGGTCTCCTCGACGCGGCGCGCGGCCTCCTTCATGTCCACGGCCATGCTGGCACCTCCGGGCCGGACGCGCGCGTGCCGGCCCCCCCGGGGGGACCCACGAGCAGGCGCGGCGCGGACCTTCTCCGCCCGCGCCGTGCGTCCCGGCGGGTGGTGCAGGGTTCGCCTCGGAGCCACAGCGAGCGCGGCGCGCGGCCGCGCCGCCCCCGTCCGCCGACCCGATCGGAAGGAGCCAGCATGACCGTGGAAACGAAAGAGGCCACGCAGCGCATCGAGCGCGCCGGTGC
>DATKKO010000273.1:0-14539 GCA_035542955.1 Terriglobales bacterium | reverse complement strand
CGCCCGCGACGTCCGCGGCCGGCGCGGCGGCGCCGCGCCTCCTCGAGGTCCGAGGACGGGGGCCCGCCGGGCCGGCGCATCACTTGCACGCGGCAGGGCCGCGACCCGATGCCCAGGAACCCGGTCGAGCCGGGGTCGATGATCTTGATCGTCACCTCGGCGCGCGAGAGACCCAGGGTCTCCAGTCCGTTCCGGACGGCCGCGTCCAGGTTCTTGCCTTCGAATACGTCTCCCTCGTTCGACATCGGTCACCTCAGTCCCGCGCATCGCCACGGCGAAGCGAACCACGACATGCCGGCCACGCGCGACGCATGCGAACCATGAAGGATGGGGCGCCCCCGGCGGATCCGCGCCGCCGGCCGCCCCGCCTGTCGTTCCCGCCGGACCTCGCGCGTTCCGACGCGCACCGCGCGAGGCCCTCACGGCGCAGGAGAACCCGGAATGCGCGCGGCGCCGTTGCGCGTGACTGGGGCGCCGCCGTCCCATCCGGGTCGACCGTGCTCGGGTGGGGACAGATTACTTCCCGCGGTCCCCGCTGGCCACCGTGATGGAGACCGGACTTGACGCGATCCGACGCTCCGTGGATTCCTGCGCGGGCTAGCCGGTCCGGGCCTTCTTCCTTCCCCCCTCCGGCACCACGACGGCCACCGACTCGTCCCGCCGCAGCACCAGCCACTGCTGCAACGCCGTCGCGAGGTTCATCACCGTCCAGTAGAAGACGAGCCCCGACGGCATCGACCAGAAGATGAACAGCATGAAGAACGTCATCATGTACGCGGTCGGCGCCTGCTGCGGCGGCGTCGGCGTCAGCTTCTGCAGCAGGAGCTGCGAGGCCGCCATGAGCAACGGGAGCAGATGGACCGGAAAGCCCCCGAGCACGAACATCGTGTCGGGCGCCGAGAGGTCGTCGATCCAGCCCACGAAGGGCGCCTGCCGCAGCTCGATCGCATAGAGCAGCACCTGGTAGAGCGCGAACAGCACGGGCATCTGCACGATCATCGGCAGGCAGCCGCCCGCGGGATTGACCTTGTTCTCCTTGTACAGGTCCATGAGCGCCTTGTTCATGGCCGGCGCGTCGTTCTTGTACTTCTCCTGGAGCCGCTTCACCTCGGGCTGGAGCCGTTGGACGGCGCGCGTGCTCTTCAGGCTCGCGGCGTTCAGCGGGTAGAGCACGAGGCGCACGAGAAGCGCGAGCACCAGGATCGCGATGCCGTAGTTGCGGACCACGACGAAGATCCAGTCGAGCAGCCGCAGCAGCAGCTCGCTGATCGGGCGCATCCAGGTCCACCCCAGATCCACGGCGCGGGCCAGCCCGTGACCGAGGCGCGAGAGAATGCGCAGATCGTCCGGCCCGACGTAGACGAGGTAGCGGTCCACCGGCCGGTCTGCGGGAGGCAGCGCGGCGACGAGGCTGCTCACGGCCACGGGCACGACCGGGCGCTCGTTCGGGGCGAGCGCGCGCAGCGCCGCCCCGGCGACCGGCCTCTCCTCGGCCCGCTCCTGCACCCCCCTGGGCACGGCCCGCTCGACCGCGGTCGCGCAGATGAAGTACCGGCTCTGCACGCCCGCCCACTCCACCGCGCCCTCGTACGACCTCGGCGTCTTGATCAGGCTCGGAGGCGTGTCGTGGTGCAGGTTGCTCCCGATCAGGCTCGAGGCGCGCGTGTACCGGGTGTCGGTGCGCCGATCGGTCTCGGTGAACGGCGGCCAGGACTGCATGACCAGCGAGTAGTCGCTCAACCGCCACGACTCGGGAATGCCGCGCGTCTCGACCTCGAGCTGGAGCGCATACGTTTCGGGCACGATGCGCCAGGTCTGCCGGATCAGGAGCCCCGAGCTGTCCCGCAGCGTGAAGGTGATCCCGCGCGTCGCGCCCCGCGCGTCCGTGCTCTCCGACACGGCGTAGACCGCCTGCGCCAGCGATCGCGTCGCGGTCCCGGAACCGAGATCGACGCCGAACAGGGGACCGCCCGCCAGCACCACGCGGTCTCCGGCGGGCACGAGCTGACCGGGTTTCATCCGCACCGCCTTGCCCGAGATCGCGGAGACGCCCGAGGCGGAGGCGTAGCGTTTGAGCTCCACCGAGAGGAGGCGCGCGCCCCGGGTCGAGAACACCGCGCGATAGAGCGGCGTCTCGAGGCTCGCGGTTTTCTCGAGCACGCCGGCGGCGGTGATCGGCAGCGGCGCGAGCTCGGCTCGAGCGGCGGGCGCGGCGGGCGGCACGGTCCGCGACGGCCCCGCGGCCCGGGGCGCGGTCGTGTCGCCTCGCGTGGTGTCCACCGCGGCGGGAACCGGCCGGCGCTGCGGCTCGAGGTACTTCCCGAGCCCGGCCCATCGCAGGATCGGCTGATAGAGGATGAAGAGGAGCGCCAGCAGCAGCACGAGGACGAGCGTTCGCCGATCCATGGTCAGGGCACCGGATCGTAGCCGCTCGTTCCGAGCGGATGACAGCGCAGCAGCCGGCGGAACGTGAGCCACAGCCCGCGGGCGGCGCCGTGGCGCTCGACCGCCTGGATCGCGTATGCGGAGCACGACGGCTCGTGCCGGCACGCGCCGCGGAACAGGGGCGAGAGCAGGACCTGATAGGCGCGCAGGAGCAGCAGCGTCAGCTCACGCATTCGTGCGCTCCCCGGGCACGCCCGTGGGCGCGAGCGCTCCGGCCCGCGCCAGCAGACGCTCGACCTCGGAGGCGAGGTCCTGGTGGGACGCCGAGACCGTCCCGGGCAGGGCGATGAACTCGATCCAGTATCCGCACTCGCTGAGCCTCGGCCAGCGCCGCCGGACCAGCTCGCGCAGGCGCCGCCGCGCCCGGTTGCGCGCGACCGCGCCCCCGACCGTCCGTCGGCTCGCGACGAATCCGAACCGGCTCGGCTCCCCGGGGCGGGGAAGCACCAGCATCATGCAGAAGCGCCCGCGCAGCGCGGTGCCGGCAGCCCGCACCGCCGCGTGGTGGAGCGGCGAGGTCAGGCGATGCTCGCGGGTCAGTCGCTCGCTTCGCTCGGCAGTCATGGGAGCCGGCTCGCCGTTCCTTTGTCCGGCGCGGACGCAGCCCGACCCGGATCGAACCATGACCGCGACGACGCCGCCGGAATCGTCGAGACGCAGGCTGCCCGAGCGCGGCCGGCCCGGGCCACGGCGTCGACAGGGGTGGACCAATCCGTCACCCCGGTGGCCCGGCGCGGTCCGCCCCGAGGGGGACTGCGCGGACGAGAGGGGTCATCCAGGACCCGGGCTACTTCGATGCGGTCAGGCGCTTGCGGCCCGCGCGACGACGGGCTGACAGCACCTTGCGGCCGCCTTTGGACTTCATGCGGGCACGGAAGCCGTGGGTCTTCTTCCGGTGTCGATTGCGAGGCTGGAACGTGCGCTTCATCGGTGAGGAGACCTCGATCACACGGGAGACTGCGGGCCGAAGGAACGGCGCAGACTACGGGAGGGCCCGCGTGCGAGTCAAGGAACCCCGATCGCGGGCGAGGGCTCAAATCACCTGCGCCGTCAGCCGATAACCTCGCGGAAGTCCGCTCGGCGGTTCATCCGGGCCGTGGCCGCTCCGTGGGCGCACCCGGCCCCGGTCCCACGGTCGATCCACAGGTCCGGGCCGACCGGTATCCGTCACGCGAAGATCAGGACGAGGAGGCGCATGACGTCGGGTTCCAGTGCGCGCGCCGTCCGGGAACTCTCGCCCGAGGCGCAGGCCGCCGAGGCCTGGTTCCGCCAGCTGGCGCGCGCCCTGCGGGTGTCCCGCCTCTATCGCGGGAACAACCCCATCGTGGTGAACACGCAGGAATTGGCGGCCGCAGGTCTCGCCGAGCTGCTCGCGCGACCCGGCACGCTGAACCTGCGATTCTCCGCGCACGAGATCCGGCTCGGAGAGGAGCCGATCGTGTGCGTCTCGAAGCGCAAGCCCGGCGAGGATCAGCTCCCGGCCCTCACGGACGATCTGCCGTTCCTGTTCTACCGGGACGGGATCCGCAAGATCACGCTGCTCGGCCCCGCTCCGCGCAACGAGATCGACACGCTGATCCAGATCCTCTGCGCGGCGGGGAGCGGCGCGGACTCGCAGGACGATCTCGTCACGTTGCTCTGGCAGGCCAACCTCTCGTGCGCGCAGCTCGAGGCCGTGCCGCTCGAGCAGGCGATCTACGTCTCCGCGCGTCCGGGCGGTGAGGGCACGGGCCTCGGCGGGAAGAAGGGCCAGGTCTTCGCCTGGTCCCCGACCGGCTCCGAGATCCGCGCCGACCTCGGGCAGGGGCCGGGCACGCAGAGCTTGCACCGGGACACCTTCGACGACTGGCCGCTGCCCCAGTGGTCGGCCGAGGTCCCCGAGGCCTTCGAGCGGCTCCAGGCGGCCGCCGACCAGAACCTGTCCGCGTTCCTCTCGGCCTGGAACCGCGAGACCAAGCGCGCATGGTCCGATCAGGCCCCGGGGTTCCTGCGCGGGCTGCTCGCCCTCGACGATTCGGAGGACATGCGCCGGGCTCTGGCGCACTCGGCGGCGACCTGGCTGGGGAGCGCGCTGCAGCGAGTGAGCTGGGACGAGGCCGAGCGGGCTCTCCGCCTGCTGAACGAGTTCGATCCTGCCCGGATGCTGAGTGGTGAGGATGTGACCGCCTCGCTGGCGAACCTGGACACGCAGGCCATGACCGAGCGTATCGACGAGGGCGACTTCGCCGACTACAACCGGTTGGCGGCGATCGCCGTAGCGCTGGGTCCGCCCGCGATCGGGCTCTGCGTCGACATCATGTCCCGCGCCGAGAAGGCCCGGGGGCGCGCGGCCATCGTGACCGCGCTGAGCTACCTGTGCCCCGAGAACCCCGAGCTGCTCGCGCCCGCCCTCGCCGATCCGCGCTGGTACGTGGTGCGCAACGTCGTCTTCGTGCTCGGCCTGATCGGCGGTCCGGGGGTGGCGCCCCTGCTGCGGGCCGTCGCCGACCATCCCGACGCCCGCGTCCGGCGCCAGCTCGTGCAGACGCTGGGAGCCCTGCCGCTGGAGGAGCGCACGCCGCTCCTCGTCGCGCAGCTCCAGACGCACGACGCGCAGCTCCTCGCCTCGGCGCTCAACGTCCTCACCCGCGAGAAGAACCCGGAGGTGATCCAGGCGATCCTCGCCCGCATCGAGGCGGCCGACTTCGAGTCCCGCGACGAGGGCAGCCAGCGCGCGCTGTTCGGCGCGCTCGCCGAGATCGCGGACGACCGCGCGGTGCAGGCGCTGGAGCGGCTCCTGCTCGAGGGCGGCTGGTTCGCGCGCCGCACGTTCCAGCGCGTCGCGGCGGCGCGCACCCTGCGCCGCATCGGCACGCCGGCCGCCATGGCCGTGCTCGAATCCGGCGTGCGCGCCCGCAGCGAGGCCGTGCGCGCGGCCTGCCTCGAGGCCCTCGCGACCCGGAGCAAGCCGTGAGCGACTCGCTCCGTCCTTCGGTCCGCCCCGGCGACGAGCGCCTGCGCGAGCAGGGGCTGCAGGTCATCATGCGCTTCCTCGCCATGGTCCGGGTGGGGCGCTCCTACAAGGTGGAGAACCAGGTCTTCCGCCGGCAGCTCGTCGCCTTCATCGAATCGCTGGTCCCGGTGTTCGCCGACGTGCCCGAGGCCATGCTGATCTCGCTCGACAACGACCTCTACCTGAACGGCGTGCGCCTCCCGGTCAAGGCGACGAACCTGCGCTTCCAGCAGGCGCTCATGCAGGAGTTCGCGCGACGGCGCGTCGCGGGCGTGCGCGTCGCGGAGGGCGTGTCCCCCGGGGAGCTGGAACGCTTCTTCCGGCTCTTCCTCCAGCCGGACGTCTATTGCGGGACCGCGTTGCTCGAGGCATGCCTGGCCGAGAAGACGGACCACATCCTGCCGGCCGTGAACGCCTCGACCACGGAGGGCAGCGCCGTCAACCCGTTCGATCCTTCGAGCTACGAGGAAGGGGGCGAAAGCGATCCCGCGGACGGGTTCGGGTTGCCGCAAGCGGGAGGCGGGGAGGGCGGCGACACCCCGGCCGTGCAGGGCCCGGCCGGTGTACGCCCCGCGGCGGGCAAGAGCTACTCCCTCGCCATGGTGGGCGCCTGTTCCCTGCTCACCACGACCGCGCTGCAGCAGGGCATGGAGATGCGCCGCGTGAAGCGCGTGGTGCAGCCGCTCATCGACGGCGCCTTCGCGGACGAGCCGGTCGTCGTGGGTCTCACGAGCCTGAGCCATCACGACGAGTACACCTACGTGCACGCGGTGAACGTGTGCATCATCGCGGTCACCATGGGGCAGGACCTGGGGCTCGACCGCCGCGCGCTCGCGGACCTGGGCGTGGCGGCGCTGCTCCACGACGTGGGCAAGGCCGCCGTCTACGACCGGATCCACAACCCGCTCGAATCCTTCGACGAGGAGGAGCGGCGGCTGGCCGAGAGCCATTGCCTCGAGGGCGCCAAGCTCCTCGCCCGCTCCACCACGCTGAACGCGGCCACGCTGCGCTGCATGCACGTGGCGCTCGAGCACCACGCGCGCGGCAACGGTCCGCCCCCCGGCGGCGACGCCTCGCGCCCGTTCCCCGAGCTGCCCGCGGGCTGGCGGCCGAGCCTCTTCTCCGGGATCGTCTCGGTCGCCGACTGCTACGTGAGCCTGCTCATGCACCGGAGCGAGCGGGGCAGACACGTCACGCCGTACCGGGCGCTGGGGATGATGCTCGGTCCCTACGCCGAGCGCTTCGACCCCATGCTGCTTCGTTCCCTGGTGCACGCGGTGGGCTTCTATCCGCCGGGCCAGCTCGTGGAGCTGAGCAATGGCCAGACGGCCGTCGTGCTCGCCCCGAACCGGAGCGACCCCGCGCGCCCCAACGTCCGCATCATCATGGACGAATGCGGCGTGCCCTTCTCGGCCATCGAGGCGAAGGAGCTGCGGCCGATCCCGCCGACGCTGAGCGTGGCCCGGGCGCTCACGCCCGGCGAGTATCCGAACGTGCCCATGTCCGGCTAGGCTCCGCGGAGCCCGCGCTCGTTCGCGGGCGCGGCGGGCGAGTGGAGCGCGCGGCCATCACCGATGGCGCGCGAGAGCGCGGGCACGGCAGGGGAGCGGGGCGCGCCGCGCGCGCGGGAGGTCAGGCGGCCTGGCGCAGGGGCGCGACTTCGCCCTGGTGCGCCGGCTGGACCGGCAGCCGCACCCAGAACGTGCTGCCCTTGCCGGGCAGGCTGTTCACACCCACGTGGCCGCCGTGCAGCTCGGTCAGGCGCTTCACGAGGTGGAGCCCGATGCCGAGCCCGCGCTGCTCGCCGCGCTCCCGCACTCCCTGGGCGAACAGCTCGAAGATGTGCGGGGCATCCTCGGGCGCGATGCCCTGACCCTGATCCGAGACCGAGGCCCGCAGGAAGTCCCCGTCCCTCTCGGTCGAGATCACGATCCGGCCGCGCGGAGGGCTGAACTTGATCGCGTTCGTGAGCAGGTTCACCAGCACCTGCCGCATCTTCACCTCGTCGAGCACGATCTCCGGCAGGCCGTCCGCGAGCTGCCCGACCAGCTCCACGCCGTGCCGCGTCGCCAGGCTCTTCGTGGTCTCCATCGCGGCGCGGGCGACCTCGTTCAGCGACATCGACACGCAGCGCAGGGTGAGGCTCCCGCTCTCGATCCGGGTCAGGTCCAGGATGTCCTCGATCAGACCGAGCAGCCGGCTCGCCTCGGCGCGCATGCGATCGAGGAACTCGCGGCGCTGCTCGGGCGAGAGACGGTCGTCGTTCTCGTCGAGCAGCTCCGCGTAGCCGATCACGGACGTGAGCGGCGTCTTGAGCTCGTGGCTCGCGGTGGAGAGGAACACGTCCTTGAGCCGGCTCATCTGGCTCAGCTTGAGGTTCTCGACCTCCAGCTCGCGGGCGCGCGTGCCGAGCCGCTCCATCACCTCGGCCCGCTCGACCACCGCGCCGACGTGCTCCGCGAAGAGCTGGAGCAGCTCGCAGTGATGGTCCTGGAACACCTCGGGGTGGTTGATCCGGTTCACGTTGAGCACGCCGATGCAGCGCTCGCCGACCTTGAGCGGCAGGCACACGGCGGAGGTGATGTTCCGGTTGCGCTTGTACGCCGAGGCGAAGGCGCCCGAGGTGGAGTCCAGCAGGACGGGCTGGCCGCGCTCGGCGACCCACCCCGCGATGCCCTCGCCGAGACGCTTGCTGGCGTTGCGGGCGAACTCCGACTCGAGGCCGTAGGAGGCGCGCGTCTGGAGCAGGTTGGTCTCGGGGTTGTAGATCATGATCGAGGCCTGCTGCGCCTTCAGCGTGGAGACCACCCGGCGGGCGATGATCTCGAGGATGTCCTCGAGACGGAGCTGGAGGTTGAGCCGCGCGGAGAGCTGGAAGAGGGACGAGAGTTCCGACAGGCGCGTGTGCACGATCTCGCGCTCGCGCTCCTCCTGCTCGAGCTGGCGCCGCAGGCGGTCGAGCTCGTGCTGCTTGAGGGCGACGTAGAGGACGAAGACGAGCACCAGGCCGCTCAGGCCGACGAGGGCCGCGAGGTTGGGCGGACCGACCCGGCTCGAGTCATCGTGGAGCAGCTGCGCCAGCGGCAGGTAGAGGAGCGGGACGGCGGCGGCGAGCGCGATCACCACCACGAACATGAGCCCGCGCAGGAACCAGGCGCGGCGATCGATCCTGTCCCTCGGGGACGGGGGGCCGGTCGGCGGGATGGGAAGATCCGTCCCGGGATTCGCGGGTGGTCGGGCCATGGCTTTCGGCAATTATCGGCAACGCGGCGTCCGGCCTTAATCTCGCGTGCCGGGCCGCGCGGCGGAGAGCGGCGCGACGTTCCCGGCGCGGATCTTCGCCCGAGCGGAGCCGTCCTCTCCGCCACGGGGCGCACGCCCGCGGAGCGCCTGGTTCACGAGACCTCGATCGTGGAGGCGAGATGAGACGCGGCAAGGTGCTGATGGAGCGGTTCGAGAGCGCGGTGCTCACGGGCAATCCCGCCCGCGATCCGTCCGTGAGGACGGTGCCCGTATACCTCCCGCCGTCCTACGAGAGCTCGCCCGACCGCCGCTATCCGGTGGTGTTCGTGCTCGCGGGGTTCACCGGGCGCGGCCGCATGCTCCTCAACGACAATCCCTGGTCCCCGGCGCTCGACGACCGCATGGACGGGCTGATCGCCGCGGGCTGCGACGAGATGATCCTCGTGCTCCCGGACTGCTTCACGCGCTTCGGCGGCTCGCAGTACCTCGACTCGAGCGCGACGGGCCGGTACGAGACCCATCTGGTCGAGGAGTTGGTCCCCTGGGCGGACGCCCGCTTCCGCACGCTTCCCGGGCGCGACCACCGCGGGATCGCCGGCAAGTCCTCGGGCGGCTACGGCGCGCTCACGCTCGGCATGAAGCACCCGGACATCTTCGGCGCGGTCGCCTGCCACAGCGGCGACATGTACTTCGACTACTGCTATCGCGGCGACGTGCCCCGCTTCTGCGCGCAGATCCAGCAGGCCGGCGGACTCGAGCGCTGGCTCGAGCGCTTCGAGTCGAAGCGGCAGAAGAGCCACGACGACCTGCTCACGCTCAACGTCCTCGGCATGGCGGCCGCCTACTCGCCCGATCCCGGACGGCCGCCCTTCGGCATCGATCTGCCCTGCGATCTCGAGACCGGAGCCTTCCGCGAGGACGTCTGGGCCCGCTGGCTCTCCTGCGATCCGCTCGCCATGCTCGATGCGCGCGTCGAGGCGCTGCGCTCGATGCGCCGTCTCTACTTCGATTGCGGCGTGAAGGACGAGTTCAACCTGCAGCACGGCGCCCGTCTGCTGCATCGCCGGCTCGACGCGCTCGGCGTGCCGCACGAGTACGAGGAGTTCGACGACGGCCACATGAACATCTCGTACCGCTACGACGTGAGCCTCCCGCGTCTGGGGAAGGTGCTCGCGGGCTGAGGTCCCGGCCGGGGCGCTCCGCGGGCGATGCCGGCGCGCGCACCGGGCGCTCGTTTGCGCCCCGGCGCGCTCCGGGGCGATGCTTCGGGATCCATGGCCTCGATCGTCGCCTCCTCCGCTCCCCCCGACGCGCCCGAGGCCGAGCGCCGCCGCAGCTTCCGGCTCGGGGTGTGGAACGGCGCGCTCTACCAGATGGGCGAGGGCTTCATCGACGCGAACACGGTGGTCCCGGTGTTCCTGTCGAAGCTCGCCGCCTCGAACGCCCTGATCGGGTTCAGCGCCGCGCTCCTCGACATGGGCTGGTTCCTGCCGCAGTTCGCCACGGTGCCGCTCCTGTCGCGCCGGTCGCGCTCGATCGGGCTCTATCGTTTCGCCGCAGTGCTGCGCGGGCTGGCGTTCGCGGCCCTCGCCGCGTTCACCGTGCCGCTCGCCGCGCACCGGACCGCGCTGCTCGCGCTCTTCCTCGCCTGCTACGGCACGTACTCCTTCAGCGGCGGGCTCGCGGCCGTCTCGTTCATGGAGGTGGTGGGCAAGACCGTGCCCGAGGAGCGGCTCGGCGCGTACTGGACCCTGCGGCTCTTCTGGGGTGGCGTGCTCGTCATGATCGCCGGGTTCATCGTGCGCCAGGTGCTGCACGGCGGCACCGGCGCGCCGCGCTTCGCGCTGCTCTTCGCGCTGGCCTGCGTGCTCGTCTCCGCGGGCTACGGCCTGTTCTCGCTGATCCGCGAGCCGGCGAGCCCGCCCCGGCCCGAGGCCGCGGGCCCTCTCGGCATGCTGCGCGAGGGGCTCGGCATGATCCGCGAGGACGCGCACTTCCGCCGCCTGCTCATCGCGCGCGCGACGCTCCCCGTCTGGTTCGCCTCGGCGCCGTTCGTCGTGCTCTTCGCCGTGCGCGACCTCGGCGGCGGGCCGCGCGCGGCCGGCACCTTCCTGCTCGCGCGCATGGCCGGATTCGTGCTGTCGAACGTGCTCTGGCACCGGATCTCGACCCGCTACGGCGATCGCGTGCTCATGCGGATCGGCGCCGCCGGATGCAGCGCGCTGCCGCTCGCCGCCGCGGCGATCGCGACGGCCTCGCCCTGGGCGCTCCACTGGCTGCCCGCGGGCGCGGCCGTGCTCCTGCTCGAAGCGGTCGTCGGGCTCGGCGGGGCGGCGCAGAGCGCGATCGTCGTCGGCTACTCGAGCCTGATGCTGCTGCTCGCGCCGCCGGGGCGCCGGCAGGCGTTCGTCGGGCTCATCAACACCTTCCTCGCGCCGGCCATGCTCCTGCCCACGCTGGGCGGGGCGCTGGTGGATCGGCTGAACGCGCCGCTCGTGTTCCTCCTCTGCTCGGTCGTCGCGCTCGTCGGCGTGCGCGCGGCCGCGAGGCTCCGCGACTCGCGCGCGCTCCCGGCCGAGGCGCGGGGCGCGGGCGAGCCCGAATGGGCGGACGCGGACCGGCTCGGCGGACACGGATGAGCGGCGGCGCGGGTCCCGCACGTCACGGGAACCGTGCCGGCCGCCACGACCGGGCCCGCTTCGTTCGCGGCGCGCGCGGCCGCTATACTCCGCGTCTTCGTCCACCCCGCGCATCCCACCACGAGCGATCGGCCATGACCCAGGACATCTCGAAGGACACGCTGGCCGCCGCCGGCAAGACCGGGCGCACGCGCATCTCCTGTCCCGGCTGCGGGCGCAACGACTACGTGGACTGGCCGGCCGGGCAGGAGACGATCCACTGGACGTGCTTCTACTGCCACCGGGAATTCGATCTGCCGCGGAAGGCGTCCCACTGAGCTTCGACCGCTCCATCCGCGCCGCCGACGCGAGCGCCGATCGCGCGCGGTGCGTCGGCGCCGCGGCGGGCGCGAGCGCCCCGTGAGCCCGGTGAGCCGCCCCGTGAGCCGCGCCGCACGAGCCCCCGATCCGGCGCTGGCCACGGTTCGCGTGAGCGAGATCTTCCTCTCGCTCCAGGGCGAAGGTCCCTCGGCCGGCACGCCCGCGCACTTCCTGCGCCTGCAGGGCTGCACGGTCGGGTGCGTCTGGTGCGACACGAAGTACGCCTGGAGCGCAGCGGGCGGCCGCGAGGTCGCGATCGGATCGCTGCTGGACGAGCTGCGTGGGGCACACGCCGGGGCGCCCGCCGGGGTACCCGCCGGGGCACCCGCCGGGGCACCCGCCGAAGGCGGGTCCGGGTCCGGGTCGGGGTCCGGCGAGGTCCCGCTGCTCGTGGTCACGGGGGGCGAGCCGCTCGAGACGCCGGCGCTCGCGTCCCTGCTCGATCTCGCGCTCGCGCGCTGGGAGCGCGTCGAAGTCGAGACCAGCGGGCTCCTGCCCCCGCCCATCTCGCGCGAGCGACTGTGCTGGATCGTCTCGCCCAAGCTGCCCCGCGCGACGCCGCGCTGGGAGGAGACCTGGCGGCACGCGTCCGCCTGGCTCGCCGAGCCGCGCGCCACGTTCAAGATCGTGGTCGGCGACGATCCCGACGAGGCGGACGCGCTGCGACGGATCGCCGCTCACGGGCTGCCCGTCGCGCGCGTGATGCTGATGCCGGAGGGCGTCACGGACGCGGCGCTGCGCGAGCGCGCGGTGCGCATCGCCGAGACCTGCAAGCGCCACGGGTTCCGTCTCTCGCCGCGGCTCCACGTCTGGATGTGGGGCGCGAAGCGGGGCGTCTGATGGAGACGAACCGCGCCGTCGTGCTGCTCTCGGGCGGTCTCGATTCGACCACCTGCCTCGCCTGGGCGAGGAACGAGGGCTTCGCCTGCTGGACGCTGGCCGTCGACTACGGCCAGCGCCATCGCGTCGAGCTGGAGGCCGCGCGCCGCGTGGCGCGCGCGCTCGGCGCGGCCGAGCACCGCACGATCGCGCTCGACCTGCGCGCGATCGGCGGCTCGGCGCTCACGGCCGACATCCCCGTGCCCCGCGATCGCGACGTGCGGACGATGGGAGCGGACGTGCCGGTCACCTACGTGCCCGCGCGCAACACCGTGCTCCTCGGGCTCGCGCTCGGCCTCGCCGAGACGATCGGCGCGCGCCACCTCGTGGCCGGGATGAACGCGCTCGACTACTCGGGCTATCCGGACTGCCGCCCGGAGTTCGTGCGCGCCTTCGAGGCGCTGGCGAACGTGGCGACCCGCGCCGGCCTCGAGGGCGCGCGCTTCACCCTGCACACGCCGCTCATGAGCCTCGACAAGGCCGGGATCATCCGCCTCGGCCTCGCGCTCGGGGTCGACTACTCGCTCACGCACTCGTGCTACGATCCGGCGTCCGACGGCGCCTCGTGCGGGCGCTGCGACGCGTGCCGGCTTCGGTTGAAGGGCTTCCGCGAGGCGGGGCTCGCCGACCCCGTGCGCTACGTGGAAGCGGCGCCCGATCCCCGTGGAATCCGATGATGCGTGTCGAGCTCACCAAGGAGTTCACGTTCGAGGCGGCCCACCGGCTGCCGCTGCTGCCGCCCGAGCACAAGTGCCACCGCCTGCACGGGCACTCGTTCCGCATCGAGGTCACCGTGGCGGGCGAGGTCGACGAGCGTCTCGGCTGGCTCGTGGACTTCGGCGACATCGGCGCGGTCGTCGCGCCGATCCTCCGCGACGAGCTGGACCACCGCACGCTGAACGACGTGCCCGGCCTCGAGAACGCGACCTCCGAGGTCCTGTGCGGCTGGCTCTGGCGCCGGATCGCGCCGCTGCTCGAGGGACTCGCCGCGATCACCGTGCACGAGACCTGCACGGCGCGGTGCACGTATCGGGGGATGTAGTCCCGGCGCCGCGTGCGGGCGGAAACGAGGGCACCCGCGTCCCGGACCGGGTAGCCCGCCGGCGAACGACCGGGTAGATTCCCGCAGTCATGCGCCCCGTGTGGATCGCCCTGGCCGCGCTCGCCCTGCTCGCCCTGCTCGCGGCCGGGCTCACCCTGCTCGCGCCGGCCCTGATCGCCGCCGGCGTGCGGCACGCGGCGGACGAGCGCGGGCTCTCGGTCCGCTGGGAGCGGCTCCGCTTCTCCCTGCCGCCTCGCGCGGAGTTCCTCCGCTTCGCGCTGTTCGATCCCGCGCGCGGCGACACGCTGCTCGCGGCGGACTCGCTCTCGGTCGGGCTCGGGGTGCGCGCGATCGCCCGGCCCACCGTGACCGCGGCCACGATCGCCCACGCGCGCGCGCGCATCGTCCCCCGCGGCGCGAGCGAGCCGGACACGATCGCGCCGATCGAGGACGGGGACGGCGAATCTCCGCGCGCGGAGAAGGTCCGCCGGCAGGCCGAGTCGCTCGTGCAGGTGCTCCTCGCCCCCGCGCGGCGCCTGCCGAAGCTCGAGGTGAGCGACACCGAGATCGCGATGCCGGCCAGCGAGGATCTGCTCTTCCGCGGCGTGCGACTGAACTCGCTCTCGTTCGACCCGGCGGGAGGCCGGCTCGCGCTGCGCGCGAGCGGGACGCTCGAGCTGGAGCGGGCGGTGCCCTTCCGCCTCGGCCTCGTCTGGGGCCGGGACGACCGCCTCAGGGGCGGCGCGATCCTCGGCGTGCCGGTGGCCGAGGGCGACGGCCTCGACACCCTGGGCATCGCGGTGAACGGCCGGCTCGCCCAGGAGCGCGCGACCGGGCGCCTGCGCCTCGGCGATGCGAGCGAGGTCACGGTCGGGCGCATCCCGCTCCGGCTGAGCGGCTCGCTCGAGCGCAGCGGACCGCGCCTCGTGTTCCGGCTCG
>DATKKO010000272.1:0-6977 GCA_035542955.1 Terriglobales bacterium | reverse complement strand
GGCTGGAGACGGGCTCGCTCACGAGCCACTCGGCCCGGTGCGCGCTCGACGAGATCCTGGCCGGCGGGACGGATCCCGCGGCCGCGCTCGAGCGTGCGGCCCGCACGGCCTCGCGCGCCGCCGAGGACCTGCTGCCCCTGGTGCGGACGATCCTCGACGAGAACGCGGCTGTCGTGGCCGAGGTCCAGCGCGGGAGAACGCGGTCCTTCGAGTTCCTGGTCGGACAGGCGATGAAGAAGTCGCGCGGGCAGGCCGACCCGAAGGCGATCCGGGAGCTGCTCGGGATCGAGCTGGCCCGGCGCGGGGGGCCGGCGGCGGGCTGACGCCGGCCTCGCGTTTCCCTTGACCCTCTTCCGCGCGGCTGGCTAGAGTCGCGCTCGTGAGCGGGCGCCGCATCCTCGTCGTTGGCTCGGGCGGTCGTGAGCACGCGCTGGCCTGGCGCCTCGCGCGCGACCCGGAGGTGGCGGAGGTTCTCGTGGCGCCGGGACGAGAGGGGATGCAGGATGTGGCGCGTCGCCTGCCCGTGGGCGAGAGGGACGACGCCGCGCTGATCGAGGCGTGCTCGCGCGAGCGCGTGGACCTGGTCGTGATCGGTCCCGAGGCCCCGTTGGCCGCCGGGCTCGCGGACCGGCTACGCGCCGCCGGCCACGCGACGTACGGCCCGGGGGCCGACGCCGCGCGGCTCGAATCCAGCAAGTGGTTCGCGAAGGGCGTCATGCGCGAAGCGGGCATTCCGACCGCGGCGGCGGAAGCCTGTGAGTTGCTGCCGGACGCGCGCCACGCGCTCGATCGTTTCGGTCCGCCCTGGGTGGTGAAGGCGGACGGACTCGCCGCGGGCAAGGGCGTGCGCGTGACCGATGATCGGGGCGAGGCGGAGCGATTCCTCGAGGACTGCCTCGAGCGCGGCCGCTTCGGCGCGGCCGGCGGGCGCGTGGTCGTCGAGGAGCACCTCGCGGGCGAGGAGGCCTCGCTCATGGCGGTGTGCGACGGACGGGACTTCCTCCTGTTGCCCCCCGCGCGCGACTACAAGCGCGCCTTCGACGGCGATCGGGGTCCCAACAGCGGCGGGATGGGCGCCTACGCGCCGAGCGAGCGCGTGGACGCCGCGCTCGAGGACGAGGTCGCGCGCCGCGTGGTCCGGCCCGCGCTCGCCGCGCTCGATGCGCGCGGCGTTCTCTTTCGCGGTACGCTCTATTGCGGGCTCGTGCTCACCTCCGCCGGGCCGAAGGTGCTCGAGTTCAACGTCCGCTTCGGCGACCCGGAGACCGAGGTCGTGGTCCCGCTCGTCGAGGGCGCGTTCGCGCGGCTGCTCGAGAGCGCGGCCCGGGGCCGTCTCGACGCGGGCACGGTGCGACGCGCGGCCGGCGCGGCGGTGACCGTGGCGCTGGTGGACGAGGGCTACCCGGAGGCGGTCCGGGGAGGGGGACGGATCATGGGTCTCGACCGCCTGCGCGAGCGCGAGGGGATCGAGGTGTTCCACGCGGCCACGCGCGCGGGCCCGGAGGGCTGGGAGGTGACGGGTGGGCGGGCGGCGTACGTGACGGCTCGCGGAGGATCGCGCGAGGAGGCGCGGGCGCGCGCGTACGCCGCGCTCGCGGAACTGAGTGGCGCGGGCTGGAGAGCGCGCCGGGACATCGCCGCGGCTGCGGATCGGGCACCGGTGCGGGCCGCGGGATCCGGCGATGCCGGAGGCGGAACGCATGGCTGAGAGGCGGGGGAGGGCGCGCACGTCGCGGGTGGCCATCGTGATGGGCAGCGAGTCGGATCGACCGGCGATGGAGGAGGCGGCCCGCGTGCTGGCGGAGTTCGGCGTCGGCTGCGAGGTGGCGGTGCGCTCCGCGCATCGCAGCCCCGAGGCCACCGCGCGCTGGGCGCGCGAGGCGCGCGGGCGCGGGGTCCGCGTGATCATCGCCGGCGCGGGCGGTGCCGCGCACCTGGCCGGCGCAGTCGCCGCGAACACGCGTCTGCCCGTGCTCGGCGTTCCGCTCGCGACCTCGCCGCTGGGCGGCTTCGACGCGCTGCTCGCGACCGTGCAGATGCCGCCCGGCGTCCCGGTCGGCACGCTGGGCGTGGGCGCGTGGGGCGTGAAGAACGCCGCGCATCTCGCGCTGCGCGTGCTGGCCCTCGAGGACGCGTCGCTCGCGCGGCGCCTCGAGCAGCAGGCGCTCGAGCTGGCCCGCCGCGGTGCGGGAGCGGTGGACACGCGCGGGATCCCGACGCGGGCCGGGGGGAACGGGCGCGGGCGGCGGCCGCGGACGGGAGGCGGATGATGGAGATCCATCGCGTCGATCCCGAGAACCCGGACGAAGGGCCGCTGATCCGCGTGGCGGAGGAGGTCCTGCGCGGCGGCGTGGTCGCGTTCCCCACGGACACGATCTACGGGCTGGCCTGCTCGTTGTTCGACGCGCAGGCGGTCGAGATGCTCGGCCGCCTCAAGCGGCGGGATCCGACTCACGCCTTCATCTCGCTGATCCCGGAGCCGTTGCAGGCGTGGGGCCTGGCCGCCGAGGTGAGCCTGGTCGCGGAGCGCCTCATCGACCGCTTCTGGCCGGGGCCGCTCTCGCTGATCTTCCGTGCCTCGCCGCTCGTGCCCGTCCGCGTGCTGGGCCGCGGCGGCACGGTCGCGCTGCGCTGTCCGCGGGACACGCTGTGCCAGCGCATTCTCGAGAGGATCGGCGGTCCCGTGGTGTCGTCGAGCGCGAACCTGTCCGGACAGCCGCCAGCGGAGACCGCGCAGGACGTGGTCACGATCTTCGGCAACCAGCTCGACGTGGTCCTCGACGGCGGACCACGGCGCGCGCGCGCGCCCTCGACCCTGGTCGACGTGAGCGGGGAGCGGCCCCAACTGCTGCGGCGGGGCGCCGTCGACGTGGCCGCCGAGCTGGGCGAGTTCGACGATCTCACACGGCCGAGCGCGGTGAGCTGACGCCGGGCGCGCGTGGCGCGAGCGCGACCGGGCCGGAGGTTGACCCCCCGTCGACCGCCGCCTATCCTCGTCGCGATGGCGCCACGCGAACCGCTGTTCCACGTGCTTCTGATCTGTAGCGGCAATACCTGCCGAAGCCCGCTGGCAGCCGCGGTGTTCCGCGCGGAGCTGGGGGCCGACGCGGAACGCGTCGAGATCCGCTCGGCCGGGATCTCGGCGCTGGAGGACCAGCCCGCGAGCGCAGGCGCGCGCGAGGCGGCGATGCGGTTCGGACTCGATCTCTCGGTGCATCGCTCGCGGCGCGCGAGCGGGAACGACGTGCGGCGCGCCGACCTGATCCTGGTGATGGAGCGCGAGCACGCGCGCGCGGCCGAGGCGCTGGGCGCCGAGCCGGGCCGGGTGCACCTGTTGTCCGAATGGCCCGAGCCGGGCGAGCCCGGCTCGGCCGTCTCCGATCCCTTCGGGGGTTCGTCCGAGGCGTACGAGGAGTGTCTCCGCCGGATCCGACATCACGTTCGTCGTATCGTGCCGCACGTCCGCGAGGCTCTGCGGGCGCGTTCGGCCTGAATCCTGCCGTTCAGCCCGAGAGGTGAGCGATGCCGATGGCCCAAGCGAAGACGATCTGGATGAACGGGACCTGGGTGCCCTGGGACGAAGCCAGGATCCACGTCCTCACGCACGCGATGCACTACGCCTCGAGCCTGTTCGAGGGCATTCGCGCCTACGACACGCCGAAGGGGCCCGCCATCTTCCGGCTCGAGGAGCACGTCGACCGGCTCATGTTCTCGGCGCGCGTCTACCGCATGGAGAAGGAGATGGTCTTCACCCGCGACCAGATCCGGGACGTCTGTCTCCAGGCGGTGGCCGTGAACGATCTCAAGGACTGCTACATCCGGCCGCTGGTCTACCGCGCGTACGAGCACATGGGCGTGAACCCCTTCGGCAATCCGGTCCACGTCATGGTGGCGGCGTTCCCGTGGGGCCAGTACCTGGGCAAGGACGCGCTCGAGAAGGGGAGCGCGATCAAGATCGGGACCTGGCAGCGCATCGCGCCGAACACGCTGCCGGCGATGGTGAAGGCTTCCGCGAATTACATGAACTCGCAGCTCCTCAAGATGGAGGCGCTGGTGGACGGTTACGACGAGGCCCTCGCGCTGGACGTCCACGGCTTCATCAGCGAGGGCAGCGGCATGAACGTGTTCGCGGTGCTCAAGGGCGAGATCGTGACGCCCCCGCTCTCGAACAGCGTGCTGGCCGGGATCACCCGGGCGACGGTCATGACGCTCGCGCGCGAGATGGGCACCACCGTGCGCGAGGAGACCATGCCGCGCGAGATGCTGTACGTCGCGGACGAGGTCTTCTACACCGGCACGGCCGTCGAGGTCTCCCCGATTACCTCCGTGGACAAGATCCCGGTGGGGAACGGGACAGTGGGCCCGGTCACGCGGGCGCTCCAGAAGGCCTACTTCGGGGCCGTCCGCGGACAGACGCCGGACACGCACCACTGGCTCTCGCTCGTGCCGCAGGGCGCGGCCGCCGCGCGATGAGCGCGCGGCCCGGAGGGGCCGGCGCGTGAAGATCGCGATCGGCACCGACCACGCGGGATACGAGCTGAAGGAGCGTTTCGCGCGCGAGCTGAAGGCGTGGGGTCACGAGGTGCTCGATCTCGGGACCCACGCCGCCTCGCCGCCGGTGGACTACCCGGATTACTGCTTCCCGGTCGCGGAGCGGGTGGCCTGCGGCGAGGTGGATCGCGGGATCGTGCTGGGAGGAAGCGGAATCGGCGAGGCGATCGCCGCGAACAAGGTGCCGGGCATTCGGGCCGCGGTCGTCACCAGCGACGAGACCGCGTACCTGACCCGGCGTCACAACGACTCGAACGTCCTGGCGGTGGGGGCCCGGACCAATCCGCCGGACGACGCCGTGCGCTGGTTGCGCATCTGGCTCGACACCCCCTTCGAGGGCGGGCGGCACGTCCCGCGCCTCGAGAAGATCCGGGCGTACGAGGACCTCCATTGCCGGACCCGGTGAACGCCATGCCTTCCAGCCGCGAGCAGGATCCCGTTCTCTTCGACGCCATCCGTGACGAGCGCCGCCGCCAGCTCACGACCCTCGAGCTCATCGCCTCCGAGAACTTCGTGAGCGACGCGGTGCTCGAGGCGATGGGCTCGGTGATGACCAACAAGTACGCCGAAGGCCTGCCCCGGAAGCGCTACTACGGCGGCTGCGAATTCGTGGACGTGGCCGAGGAGCTGGCGCGGGACCGCGTGAAGCAGCTCTTCGCGGCGGAGCACGCGAACGTGCAGGCGCACTCCGGCGCCTCGGCGAACGTCGCGGCCTATCTCGCGGTGTCGAAACCCGGCGAGACGCTGCTCGGCATGAGCCTCGCGCACGGCGGACACCTGACGCACGGGCACCCGGTCTCGTACACCGGCCAGCTCTGGAAATCGGTGCAGTACGGCGTGCGGCCCGAGGACGGGCGCATTGACTACGACGCGCTCGCGGCGCTCGCCCGCGAGCACCGCCCGCGCATCATCGTCGCGGGCGCGAGCGCGTATCCGCGGGTGATCGATTTCCCGCGGCTCGCGGCGATCGCGGCCGAGGTGGGCGCGACGCTGGTCGTGGACATGGCGCACATCGCCGGGCTCATCGCCGCCGATCTGCACCCGAGCCCCGTGCCGCACGCGGACCTGGTGACCAGCACGACCCACAAGACGCTGCGAGGTCCGCGCGGCGGATTCGTGCTCTCGAAGGCCGCGCTCGCCGAGAAGCTCGACAAGAGCGTCTTCCCGGGGCTGCAGGGCGGCCCGCTCATGCACGTCATCGCCGCGAAGGCGGTGTGCTTCGGGGAGGCGCTGACCCCCGCGTTCCGCGACTATCAGCGGCGCATCGTCGCGAACGCGAAGGCGCTCGCCCAGGGTCTGCTCGACCGGGGCTTCGACCTGGTCTCGGGCGGGACGGACAATCATCTCATGCTCGTGGACCTGCGCCGGCGCGGGCTGACCGGGAAGAAGGCCGAGGAGGCGCTGCATCGCGCGCGCATCACGGTCAACAAGAACGCCGTGCCCGACGACCCGCAGAAGCCCTGGATCACGAGCGGCATTCGCATCGGCACTCCGGCGCTCACCACGCGCGGCTTCGGCGTGGACGAGATGAAGCTCATCGCCGCCTGGATCGGACGCGTGCTGGAGAGACCGGACGACGCGGAGGTGGCCGCCGCCGTCGAGAAGGACGTGCTCGAGATGTGCGCCGGGTTCCCGCTCTTCAGCTGGGAGCCCGTGCGACGCGCGGCCGCCGCCGGCTGAGAAGGGACGTCGGGCCCGGCCGCGCTCAACGCGGCGCTGTCGCGAGGCCCCGTGCAGACTGGGGCGGGTCCTCGTCAGGATGCACGAGGGCGGACGGCAGCCTCGAAACTGCATGATGCAAGGCCGCTGATCGACTGCCTCCCAACGAGTTGCGCGATTGCGCCACACGGCCAACTGGCACCCTTCGTGCAGTTCACGGGGTCGTGCGGCTCCGTCTCGACGCCTTCGACTTCCTCCTCGCGTGCCCCCCGATCCGGAGCGTGGCCGCGCGCAGCCACTGGCTTTTCAGCGGCGAGTGCCTGCACCGAGCCGGACTGCGCGCGCTGGCCTGTCAGCGGTACGCGACCGCGGCGGAGCTGTTGGAGGGCGCGGCTGTGAGCTATCGCGAGCGGCTGATGCCGGAGCCGCTGGCACGCGCCCGCGTGCACCAGCTCATGGCCCGCGCGTGCGCGGGGGGCGGGCGGGCGAGCCCGCTGTCGCTCGAGGTCGACCGGGCGCTCACGCGGCTCCAGCGGATTGAGTCCCCGGTGCCGCCGTTCGCGATGGTGCCGGCGCACGTCCTGCTCGCGAGCTGGCTCGAGAGCGACGAGCCCAGCGAGATCGCGGGGCGCCTCGCGGCCTGAGACCGCATCCGGCTCCGGCTGGCCGGGGGGGGACCGTGTTCCGAACCGGACCCCGCGGTCGTGTCGGCGCGGCGCTGTCGCGGCTGCGCCCCGGCTCCGATTGAACTCCGCGCGGCCTCCGCA
>DATKKO010000271.1:0-3124 GCA_035542955.1 Terriglobales bacterium | reverse complement strand
CCGGACGACGGGCTGCGCCCTCTGACCGTGCGCGGAACCGCGCGCACGCGGCTCGCCGTCCGCGGACTCCTGCGGCTCGAGCCCGGCATCTCCAGCGTGCTCACGAGCCCGCTCCTGCGCGCCATGGAGACCGCTCGCCTGCTCTGCGCCGAGCTGGACGGCGTGAAACCCGAGACGCTCGACGCGCTCGCGTCCGGCGGCTCCCGTCGCCGGGTGCTCGAGAGGCTGGCCCGCAGCAAGGCCGACACGATCGTGGCGCTGGTGGGACATGAACCCGACCTCGGCAGGCTGATCGGGACGATGCTCTTCGGCGCGCCCGCCGCGGTGCCGTTGAAGAAGGCCGGCGCCTGCGCGATCGCCTTCGTCGGCGCGCCGCGCGCGGACGAGGGCCAGCTGTTGTGGCTCCTGCCGCCCCGCACGCTGCGCCGGCTGGCGCGATCCAAGGCCGTGCGATGATCGCGCCCAGCCGCTGCTACGGCCAGAACGGGACCCACTACCCGGGCCGACTCATCATCGTCGAGGGCATCGACGGCTCGGGCAAGAGCACGCAGCTCACGCTGCTCTCGCAGTGGCTGCGCAGCGAGGGGTATCCGGTGCTGTTCAGCGAATGGAACTCCTCCCCGATCGTCAGGGCCACCACTTCGCGGGGCAAGAAGCGGCAGCTGCTCACACCGCTGACCTTCTCGCTGATCCACGCCACGGACTTCGCGGACCGGGTGGAGAGCAAGATCATCCCCGCCCTCAAGGCGGGAGCGATCGTGCTGGCCGACCGCTTCGTCTTCACCGCGTTCGCCCGCGACGTCGTGCGCGGCGTGGACCCGGTCTGGGTACGCTCGCTCTACCGCTTCGCCCCGGTGCCGACGAAGGCCTTCTACTTCCGCGTCCCGCTCGAGGTCGCGCTCAAGCGCATCCTCTCCGGACGCCCGAAGCTCAAATGGTACGAGGCGGGCATGGACCTCGCCCTGCACGCGGACCCGGCCGAATCCTACCGCCTGTTCCAGTCCCGTATCCTCACCGAGTACGAGAAGCTGGTGAACGAGTACCGGCTCGACGTGTTGGACGCCACGCTGCCGATCGAGGCGCAGCAGAGGATGATGCGCCGCGCGATCCTGCCCTGCCTCAAGACCTTGCGGAGCCGGACGGACACGTATGCGGCCCTTTGAGTCCTACGGCCAGGGCATCCCCGGGGTGGACCTTCACGAGCTGACCGGCTGGCTGATCGTCATCGAGGGCACCGACGGGGCCGGCCGCACGACCCACGTGAACCTGCTGCGCGAGCATCTCGAGCGCCAGGGCTACGCCGTGGCGGAGACGGGTCTCACGCGCTCGGACCTCGCGAGCCGCGGGATCCGCCGCGCCAAGCAGGGCAACACGCTCGGCTCGCACGCCTACAATCTCTTCTACGCGACGGATCTCGCCGATCGCCTGCAGCACCAGATCCTACCCGCGCTGCGCTCGGGCTTCGTCATGCTGACCGACCGCTACGTCTACTCCCTCATCGCGCGCGCCATCGTGCGCGGCGCCGAACCGGACTGGATCAAGCAGGTCTACTCCTTCTCGCTCAAGCCCGATGCCGTCTTCTACCTGCGCGTGGGCGTGCCGGAGCTGGTGCAGCGCGTGCTGCAGCACGGCGGATTCGACTACTGGGAGTCCGGCATGGACATCCCGATGGGCGAGGATCTCTACGAGTCCTTCATCCGCTACCAGACGCGCCTCATCGAGGAGCTGGACGGACTCGCTCGCGAGTACGAGTTCGAGACGCTCGACGCCACGCGCCCCATGGAGGAGATCGCCGAGCACCTCGCGAGCCGCGTCACCTCGCTCATCGAAGCCGGCCGCATGACCGCTTGAACCCGTCACGGGGCGCTTTCATGGTCATCGTACCGGCCCCACAGGAATCGTCCATGCTCCTGTCGACCGCGCTGGATCGAGCCGGCGAGAGCCTGCGCCGTCGCGGCATCGATCTCGTGACCGCCGCACGGCGCGTGCGCGCCGCCCGCGACGACGAGGCGATCCATGATCTGCGCGTCGCGCTGCGGCGCCTGGAGACCGCGCTTGCGCTCTGGCGTCCGCTGCTCGAGCCACGCGCGCGGCGTCAGCTGCGGCGGCGGAGCCGCGGCCTCCGGCGCCGGCTCGGGCGCACCCGCGAGCGCGAGGTTCTGGTGACGCTGCTGCACGCGGAGAAGGCGACCGCCGAGCGTGAAGTCGCGGCCGCGGCGGCGCTGCGGAAGCGATGGCTCCGCCGCGTCGAGCGTGGCCGGCGCAAGGCGCGGCGCGCGGCATCGAAGCGGCGGGTGGGCCGCATGCTCTCGTTGCTCGATGCGGCGCGGAGCGACTCCGCGCTCCGGGCCGCGGAGCGCCCGGACTGGCTCGCGTTCGCGAACCGCAGGGCCGACCGAAACCGTGATCGGGCGCAGGCCGCGCTGCGAGCGGCGCGTTCGGCGCCCGAGGATGCCGCGCTCCACCAGGCGCGCATCGCGCTCAAGCGCTGGCGCTACGGCGAGGAAGGCCTTTCCGGCGGCCTGCGCCGGGGTCCCGCCTCCGACTCCGTCCGCCTGCGTGAGCTGCAGGACGTGCTGGGGCGCCTCCACGATCTCATCGTGTTCCGCGACCGCCTTCTGCGCGAGTCGAGCCGGCGCGCCGCGCGGGGGGACGAGCCGGACGCAGTCGCGCTCGGCGCGCTCGCGGCGCGGGTCGAGGCACGCAGGCTCGCGGAGCTCGCGCGGCTCACCGGTCCAGCTCCCGCAGATCTCTCGTTCGCCGGCTGACGCGGCAGGACCCGTGGCCTCGGAGTCGATCATCGCGACGGCCGAGGCGCCCGCGCTCGACGTGCGCGTGCGGGGCGAGGTCGCCGTCTACGACGCGCTGCTCGACGGGGAGCTGGCGATCATGCGCAAGACCTGCGCCATGCTGGATGCGGAGTCCCGGGCCCGCCGCTCGGAATTCCTCGAGGCGCTCATCGTGCCGCTGATCCCGGTCGAGCTGGCGCTCGCGCCGGGACGACGCTGAGGTCCGGCCTCCGGACGGCGCGCGCCGCCCGCCGCGACCGGGCGCCCGGCACGCGAGCGTCGCGCGCGCGAACGCCGCGCACGCGAGCATCCACCGCCTCGCGCACCACCCGCAC